>JAAYNU010000214.1 GCA_012520695.1 Erysipelothrix sp. | reverse complement strand
TACGCATTATTCGACTGTGTTAACATCGATGGATATCGTTAATGTGACGTTTCTCAATTTTTCGTTGATGAGCAACTATGGCTTAAGTAAGCTGCCAATAAATTTTACGATCACATTTACACTCATAACAGCACTCTTAATCCACTTAGTTACTCGAAATGTTTATGAAAATGAATCGTACTATACGATGATTTTTCATAGAAGTAGAATTTCAGATTATTTTAAATCTGTCATAAAGTTTGAAATCTTTAACTCTGTTTTCAAGACAGTTCTTACATCAGTGGTATTAATGGTGTTTTTGAAAGTTGGCGGGATATCTATTTCTAATGTGATGGTGAGCTTCATTTATATCTTTCGATATTTCAGTTTATTTGTGGTGGCGAAACTAGCATTCATCATCGTTAATTTTAAAATTCAATCAACGTCTTCAAAGTCGATGTATGTTTATATATTTTCAGTTCTTCTGATCATCGCTGATGCGCTCATGGGAACTCACATTATTACCTTCAGTGGAAGCATTAATGTGGAGCTAATATACCTTGTGGGAGAGCTGGTCTTAATTTATGTGTTGTATCATTTATTAATCAAAAGTGTAAAGGAGATTTTCATACATGATCGAATTTAAAAATGTTAAAAAGGATTTTAAAGGAAATGTGTTATTTGAAGATATCAATATAACCTTTCCTATGGGTAAGAAAATTGGAATTATTGGAACTAATGGAAGTGGAAAAAGTGTTCTCATGAAGATGATTGTAGGATATTCAAATTTAACCCAAGGGGGGATTTGGATTGATGGTAAGCTATTAAAGAAAGATTTTGATTTCATTCCAAACGCGGGAGTGAGTATTAATGCACCTGAATTCACGGGAAGTATGTCAGGAATCGACAATCTTCTTCAAATTGCGAAGATTAGAAGAATCGCAACGAAGACAGAAATCTATGAATTGGCTCGGAAATTAAATTTTGAAAACGAACTCAAGAAGAAATACAAAAAATATTCTCTCGGAATGAAACAAAAGATGCGCATCATCCAAGCATTAATGGACAAACCGAGGTATCTGATTTTAGATGAACCGTTTGATGCGTTGGATGCGGCCAGTAAAGTTGCGACGAAGAAACTTTTAGAGGACTTTATTAGTGCGGATAACATGCTTATTTTTTCGAGTCACGGTGAAGAAATTTTTGATTTTGCAGATCGTATCTACAGCATCGAAGATCATCACTTAAATGAAGTTGAGGCGAAGAAATGATAAAAAAGATTCTTTTGGTCATGGTTTCATTATTTTTATTGGGATGTTCTCATCAAGACGAAGCCCAAATTGAAATGAATCCTACAACAATGGCACCCCTTCTCAATGCATCCTATCAAGCGAACAGTGCTCATAAGGATATCTATGTAAAAGGAACACCGGAATATAAGATACGTTATAATTTTAATTTTTATGAAGACTTTAGTGCTGAAGTAGAAATGATTTTTGAAAGTGCCCGAGAAGATGTTTCTTTTTTGGGTGATCGCAGTTTGCTTATATACGATGAATCCAAACAATTTTACACTTTTTCAACTGAATTTATTGAAAATAACGAATTGATAAAGGAGTACTACATCATTGATTTTGATCGCCATTTCCCCCGGGTTTCAATCACATCGCAAAACCCAAACGTGAGTGATCATGATGACCTCCAAGCAGCATCATTTTATCTTGAAAAGATTGAATAAAAGGGACACGTTTGTGTCCCTTTGGTTATAATTTTTTAATGTAAAAATCAATGATGGCTTGTGTTCCCTGATTATCATAACCCGCTTTGGAGAGTGACTCG
>JAAYNU010000018.1 GCA_012520695.1 Erysipelothrix sp. | reverse complement strand
GGTGCTAATGATACGATCTTCATAAAGTTATGTTCACGTAATTCACGAGCAACCGGTCCGAAGATACGTGTTCCACGTGGTGTCATATCATCTTTTAGGATAACAACAGCGTTGTCATCAAATTTGATGTATGATCCGTTTTCACGACGCACTCCATATTTTGTACGAACGATAACTGCTTTAACAACATCGCCCTTTTTAACTGCTCCACCAGGTAGAGCTTCTTTAACAGTACCAACAACAATGTCACCAATGTTTGATGACTGGCGGTGTGATCCACCGAGTAGACGGATAACTAAGATTTCCTTAGCGCCTGTGTTGTCAGCGACTTTACATCTTGTTTCATTTGATATCATCTTGACAACCTCCCTACAATACTACGGCTTTTTGAACTAAACGAGTTACTCGGAAATATTTATCTTTTGACAATGGACGTGTTTCCATAATCTCTACGATATCTCCTACATTAATCTCGTTCTTTTCATCATGAGCCTTGAATTTTTTTGAATAGTTTACTCGTTTACCATACAATGGGTGACGTTTTGAAGTAGTGATTTCAACTACGACCGTTTTATCCATTGCGTCTGAAACAACAGTTCCGCGGTAAACTTTACGTTTATTTCTTTCCATCGCTTTGAGACCTCCTACTTCTTGTCACTAAGCTCGCGCTCAGTGATCACAGTTTTAATACGAGCAATCGTTTTACGGATTTCTCTTAATCGAGCAGGATTTTCAAGTTGACCAATTGCTTGTTTGAAACGTAGGTCGAACAACTCTTCCTTCAGTGTATCAATTTCAAGCAATAATGCAGCATTGTCATTCTCACGAATATCTTTTAATGATGTCATACTTGTTCCTCCTCTCCCTTACGGACAAATCTAGTTTTTACCGCTAATTTATGTGAAGCTAAGCGGAATGCTTCTTTTGCTGTTTCTTCATCAACGCCGGCAATTTCAAACATTACACGGCCAGGTTTAACAACTGCAACCCATCCTTCAGGTGAACCCTTACCAGAACCCATTCGAACTTCAAGTGGTTTCTTAGTAATAGCCAAGTGAGGGAAAATCTTAATCCAAACTTTACCACCACGCTTCATATGACGAGTCATAGCGATACGTGCTGATTCTATTTGACGGTTACTGACATAGTTTCCAGATTCAGCAACTAAACCATATTCTCCAAAAGCAACGGTACGACCAGCTTTTGAACGACCTTCATATGAAAGACGATGTGGTTTTCTATATTTAGTACGTTTTGGCATTAACATGCTAGTTACCTCCTTGCTCAGTTTTTGGTGCAGCTACTGGAGCTGCTTTTGCTGCAGGTGCAGCAGTTTGTGAACCTGTAGCAGGACGCGCTGGGCGACGATCTGTACGTGGTCTACGAGGGCGACGATCATTTTGACGTCCACCTTTTGGAGCTTCTGGTTCTTGTACTAATTGACCTGGAAGAACTTCTCCACGGCAAATCCATACTTTAACACCAAGAATTCCGAATTGTGTATTAGCTTCATAGTGAGCATAATCGATATCTGCACGAATTGTATGTAAAGGAACGATTCCTTCTGCATAGCCTTCAGTACGAGCCATATCAGCACCACCTAGACGACCAGCAACTGCTGTCTTAATACCTTTAGCACCAGCACGCATTGTACGTTGAATTGTACGTTTTTGAGCTGTTCTAAATGAAGCACGTTGTTCTAATTG
>JAAYNU010000263.1 GCA_012520695.1 Erysipelothrix sp. | reverse complement strand
ATTTAAGTAAGGGAAGTCACTTGGGAACATTTCGTTGAAGATTAGTTTTCCAAGTGTTGTGATGAGGTACAGTCCGTTTTGTTTCGCTGAGAAATTAGTTTTCCCAATCGAAGATGCACGAACTACGATACGAGTGTGCAAGTGAATCAAGTGATTCTCATATGCCATACGCGCTTCGTGAATGTTTCTAAATGCTTTACCTTGGTTTTCTCCAAAGAGACGCCATTTTTCACCTTCAACAATATCGCCACGAGCATCGCACTCATCTGCTTTTTCGAAGAACTCTTCTGGAGTTTCTTCCATGTTTAAGTAGTAGTTACCCAATACCATATCCTGTGAAGGCGTAACAATAGGCTTACCATCTTTAGGTCCAAGAATGTTTCTTGATCCTAACATTAGAAGTTCAGCTTCTGCTTGTGCCATTTCACTTAATGGAACGTGAACCGCCATTTGGTCACCATCAAAGTCCGCGTTAAACGCAGGCGTTACTAGAGGGTGAAGACGAATAGCACGTCCTTCAATCATCTTAGGCTTAAATGCTTGAATCCCAAGACGGTGAAGCGTTGGAGCACGGTTTAGTAGAACTGGGTGATGTTGAATAACATCTTCCACAACGTCCCAAACACGTGGATCTTGACGTTCGATTAGTTTTTCAGCTGCTTTAGCGTTATTACTAATTCCACGTACTTTCATTTCGTTAACAACGAAAGGTTTGAAGAGTTGAATTGCCATCTCACGAGGAATTCCACACTCATACATTTTTAAGTCCGGTCCAACTGCAATTACAGAACGACCTGAGAAGTCAACACGCTTACCGAGCAAGTTAGCACGGAAACGACCTTGTTTCCCTTTAAGACTGTGTGATAGTGATTTCAATGGACGACCACCCGCACCAGTAACTGGTTTCGAACGACGACCGTTATCAATCAATGCATCCACTGATTCTTGGAGCATACGCTTCTCGTTTTGAACGATTACCGCAGGCGTACCCATGTCAAGTAGACGTTTCAAACGGTTGTTACGTGTGATAACACGACGGTACAAGTCGTTTGAATCTGAAGCCGCAAAACGACCCCCATCCAACTGTAACATTGGACGTAAATCTGGTGGAATTACCGGCAATTGAGTCAGTACCATCCACTCCGGCATGTTGTCAGAGTTAATGAAAGCCTCAACTGTTTCCAATCGACGAATAAGTTTCTTACGCTTGTCGCCTTTTGCAGTTTCAAGTTGTTCAAGAATATCAGTTTGTTCCGCAACTAAATCAACACCCTCTAAGAGAGTCTTAATCGCTTCGGCACCTGCTTGAGCAACAAATCCGTTATATCCATACTCATTCATGTAGTCGCGGTATTCGCGATCATCAATGATTTGTTTATATTGTAAGTTTGTTTCTTTTGGATCAGTAATGACCCATTTCACGAAATAAACTACTTCTTCCAATACCTTCGGTGTGATATTGAGAAGTAAACTCATGCGTGAAGGAATTCCACGTAAGTACCAGATGTGCGCAACGGGAGCAGCCAATTCAATATGACCCATACGTTCACGACGAACAGCTGATTTCGTAACCTCTACACCACAACGGTCGCAGATTACGCCACGATAACGAACTTTCTTATACTTACCGCAATAACATTCCCAATCCTTAGTAGGCCCAAAAATCTTTTCACAAAACAGACCATCGCGCTCAGGTTTCTGAGAACGATAGTTGATTGTTTCAGGTTTCTTAACCTCTCCGTGAGACCATTCAAGAATGCGCTCAGGAGAAGCAAGAGCCAACTGGATTGCGTCAAAATTGTTAATACTCATATAGACACACCTCCTTATATTGCTTCAACAGGATTATTAGTCCCTAAATCTTCATTGTCCTCGCGACGTGGAGCGGATTTATATTCCTCATCCCCGTCAACAAGGCTTTCTGTAATTTCTGATCGACTATCATCAAGGAACTTAACGTCCAATGCGAGAGCCTGTAATTCATGTTTAAGAACTCTGAATGATTCAGGAATTCCTGGTTCAGGAATATCAGTACCATTTTGAATCGCAGCATACGTCTTCGTACGCCCATTAACATCATCAGACTTGATTGTAAGAATTTCTTGAAGAGTATGAGCAGCTCCATAAGCATAAAGAGCCCAAACCTCCATCTCACCAAATCTTTGTCCACCATTTTGTGCTTTACCACCCAATGGTTGTTGTGTAACAAGTGAGTAAGGACCTGTAGCACGAGCGTGCAACTTGTCATCGATCATGTGAGATAGTTTCAAGAGGTACATAACCCCAACAGAAATACGCTCATCATAACGTTCACCGGTTTGACCATCACGAAGGATCATCTTACCGTCTTTCTCAACGCCACCCTCTTCCATAATTCTGAAGAGTTCGTCTGTATCGATACCATCGAATACAGAAGTAGCAAACTTGATACCCATGTTTTGAGCAGCAAGACCCAAGTGAATTTCAAGTACTTGACCAATGTTCATACGGCTCGGAACCCCTAGTGGGTTAAGCATAATATCGATTGGAGTACCATCTTCCATATAAGGCATGTCTTCAACAGGAAGGATCTTAGAAATAACACCCTTGTTACCGTGACGACCCGCCATCTTATCCCCTTCAGAAATCTTACGTTTCTGAACGATATAAACTTTAACAATTTCCTCTACACCAGAAGGAAGTT
>JAAYNU010000213.1 GCA_012520695.1 Erysipelothrix sp. | reverse complement strand
GGTTGGTAAAGGGGACAATATCGGATACGTCGGAATGACCGGTCGTACCTATGCGCCCCACGTTCACTTAGAAGTAAGAAGGGGTGGTGGCATTATTAACGCCTGCTCGGTAATTGGTTGTTGATGAAGTTCTCAATTCTCGCAAGTGGCTCAAAAGGTAATTGTTCCATCGTTGAATCGAATGGTGTAAAAATCATGATTGACTGCGGAACAACTAAGAAATACTTAACACATAGTTTTGATTCTATTGATATTGACGTCGATACTGTAAATGCAGTATTAATAACGCACGACCACAGTGACCATACGAGTCAGTTGAAATTGTTTCATCACCTAGAAGTATATTCACCAACGCCCTTGCCTTATGAACATCAACTCGTAGAGGCGTATGTTCCATTTACAATCGAACATATCACAATTACGCCCATTCAGACTTCACACGATGCAGGCGACTCAGTCGGATACATCATTGAAGATGGTACCTCTAAATTAGTTTATATTACAGATACAGGCTATATTCGAGACAGAGATCTTAAATACCTAGCATCTGCTGACTTCTACATCATGGAAAGTAACCATGACCCAGAACTCTTGATGGAAACATCGCGTCCTTATTTCATTAAAAGACGCATTCTATCCGATGCGGGTCACTTATCTAACCATGATGCAGGAACAATCTTGGGTAAGGTTGTGTCAGACCAAACAAAAGAAATCGTCTTAGCTCACATGAGCGAACAAGCAAATAACGAACAAGTAGCATTAAATACTGTACGCTCATTTGTGAAAGACACAAGAATAAAATTAAGCGTAGCCAAACAATATGAAATCATTATGGGAGGCAATCAAAAATGAAAAACAATAAATTTATTTCACTAATCGTATTCGCATTAGTTCTATCAAATCTATATTTATTCTCAATCGTGTTACAAAAAGAAAATAGTCAAGGTGAAACACCAAAAGAGACTACCGTTAATAAAGTAGTGACGGAGTTTGACACGAGTATTACAAAGCTCGTCGAAGAAACACAAAACAAAGTTGTGTCGATCATAACGCAGAAACATTCTCAAAATGCCGGTTCAGGATCAGGAATTGTATATAAGAATAAGGATGGAAAAATACTCATCGTGACCAATCATCATGTTATTGATGGTGGGGATTCATATATTGTTCGATTCGCAAACGGTGAAGAAATCGAAGCGACCTTACTTGGATCGGATCAATATACAGATCTTGCTCTACTTGAAGTAAAAGCAGATTTAGATATCGAACCCTTTGAATTAGGCGATTCAGCCTTATCCAAAGTAGGAGAATTTGTGATTGCGATCGGGAGTCCACTCGGAGTCGAATTTGAAAACTCAGTAACATTTGGAATTATCTCAGGGAAGAACCGAATGGTTCCAGTTGATCTAAACAACGACGGCATCTCTGATTGGGACATGCATGTTCTACAAACTGATGCAGCTATCAACCCAGGTAACTCCGGAGGAGCACTTGTGAATATGGCAGGTGAACTTGTTGGAATTAACTCAATGAAATTCTCATCGGACTCCGTTGAAGGTATGGGATTCTCAATTCCAGTCAACGAAATGATACCGATCATTAAACAAATTGAAGAAACAGGTAAAGTAGTCTATCCAATCATTGGTATCTCTGCTGTATCGATTAAGGATCTTAACGGATTCCAAAAGGTAAATCAAAACATACCAAATGATGTTACGGATGGCGTGTTGATTGTTGAAATCACGAAAGACAGTCCAGCTGATAAAGCGAAACTTGAGTCAGGTGATATCATGACAAGCTATAATGGCGAAAGTGTAAAAGACTTTAAGGACTTCAGAAGAAACCTCTACAAGAATAAGGTTGGGGATTCGGTTAAACTTGGTTTCATTCGTGATGGTCAAGAAATGGAAGTGGATGTTATTTTAGAATGATAAAGATTATTGCGATTGGAAAAATCAAAGAAAAAGCAATGGTCAGCCTCATTCAGGAATTTGAAAAACGACTCAAACCCATCCACAAGATTGAAATGATTGAATTAAATAACAGCATTAAACCGGATAGCGAAGTTCAAGTTATCATCGATGATGAGTGCTCACGAATTATGAGTAGGATCGATTCTCGGGACTATGTCATCCTCTTAGACCTTAAAGGTGATGATTTATCCTCACTTCAAATGAGCGATGTCTTGATGAAAAAACTCGATTCTGGGCTCCCAATCACCTTTGTGATTGGTGGTTCGCACGGTGTAAACGAAGAAATGAGAGCGCGTTCAAATATGAGATGGCGCATCTCAAACCTCACGTTTCCCCACCAATTAGTGCGTCTAATGCTTTATGAACAAGTTTATCGCATGTTCATGATCGCGAATAAGCACCCGTACCATAAGTAAATGAGTGCTTATCATTGTATTGTGAGTACAAATGAAGTAGAATTAACGAGGAAAAGTAGGAGGTATTTTATATGAAAGAAGTTACAGTTACAGTTGTTGACCCTGTAGGATTGCACGCGCGTCCGGCTACTGTTGCAGTTAATGCAGCAAGTAAGTTCAAAAGCGAAATCAAAATCGCTTACAAAGGTAAAGCAGTAAACATGAAATCAATCATGGGTGTTATGTCACTCGGAATTCCAACTCAGTCAGAAATCGTTATTTCAGCTGAAGGTGAAGACCAAGACGAAGCAGTCGAAACAATTGTTGATGTTCTAAAAACTCAAAAAGTTATTGGATAGTCATTGCAATTAACTCAAGTAGGAGATGCTTATCTTCTACTTTTTATTATCGAAAAAAATGGAGGAAAAATATGGATTCATTGAAACAATGGGAAGCTTTAGCACCACAGAATGAATGGATAAATACAGCATTAAATAATATGGATGCACAAACAAAACAAGATGCCTTCTACAAGTCACTTGAGTTTGGTACAGCAGGAATGCGCGGACTTCTTGGCGTAGGACCAAACAGAATGAATATTTATACGATCGCAAAAGCGAATCTAGGATTTGGTAAGTACCTTGTCGAAACATTCGGCAAAGATATCAGCATCGCAATTGCGTATGATAATCGTCACCAATCTTTAGAATTTGCGACTGTAAGCGCGAAGATTCTCTCAACATTTGGAATCAAATCCTATGTGTTCTTGAATCCAAGACCAACACCAGAACTCTCATTTGCTGTGAGGGATTTTAAATGCGTTGGAGGGATCGTCATCACCGCATCCCACAACCCCAAAGAATACAATGGGTACAAAGTTTATGATGAGACAGGATGTCAGTTAGTCGATCATAAGATCAAACGCGTTATCGACCTCATCAACGAAAACCCAATCGAAACTGATATTGATGTTTCAGTAGGAGACGAATCCATGATCACATGGATTGATACTGACTACGATCAAGTTTACCTGGATGCGATTAAATCCATTCAACTAAGACCAGACGAAAAGAAAACATTAAATACTGTGTTCACATCACAACACGGAACATCATTTCCACTTATCCCGGATTTGTTTAAACAAACAGGATATTCAGTCGATGTCGTCACGGAACAATCATCATACGATCCCGACTTCACAAACACAAAAACTCCCAACCCGGAAGATCTCGCGTCTTACGATCTCGCGATCGACTACGCAAGACGACTTGGATCAGATCTCATTCTTTCATGCGATCCCGATGCAGACCGCATGGGTATTGTTGTGAAGCACGAAGGAGAATTCGTATACCTTACAGGAAACCAAGGTGGATCCATTCTTCAAGAATACATCTATACTTCAATGAAGAGACCCGCCAATCCAATCATGTACAACACAGTTGTTACATCAGACTTGGGTGAAAAGATTGCGAAGGCTTATGATATTGAAGTTCAAAAGACTTTAACAGGTTTCAAATATATTGGTGAAAAGATTGAAAAGAACAAAAACAAAGACTTTGTTTTTGGATACGAAGAAAGTTACGGTTACTTAATCGCACCTTTCGTACGAGATAAAGATGCCCTACAAGCATGTATGATGGTTGCGGAAGCCGCAAACTATTACAAGAACCAAGGGAAAACACTTGTGGATGTCTTAAATGGTTTATATGACACACACGGTGCTCACTATGAAATTACAGTTGCGGTTGAATTAAAAGGTGAAGAAGGACTTGCTCAGATTCAAGAAATTCTTAAATCACTGAGAACTTCAGACGTAGACTCAATTGGTGATATCAAAGTCTCACACTTCGATGACTACCTTACTTCACAGAGAAGCGATGGTACTACACTGGATTTCCCAAGCTCAAATGTCCTTAAGTATTTCCTTGAAGATGGATCATGGGTAGCAATCCGACCATCAGGTACAGAACCAAAATGTAAGTTCTACTACTGTATTGTTGCTAAGACAATGGATGAAGCAAAAGAAAAACAAATTAAAATTGCACACGACATTATGACGCGTGTTGGTCTATAGGCAAAGGAGCAATCCTTTGTCTTTTTAAACCTTATATGAAAGAGGGAATTGAAATGGCATATTTAGTAGACTTTAAAGAAGTATCAACACAAGGGTTAGAAACATCACCTCACAAAGAAGCATTAGCGGGATTGTGCGCAAATGAAGCACGTTATTTCATGAACAAGTATAATCATGAGTTCACCACAATCAATGCAAGTGAG
>JAAYNU010000212.1 GCA_012520695.1 Erysipelothrix sp. | reverse complement strand
ATACTATACGGACAATTCAATGACTTTGACTGCGGTTAAATATATCAATTGACTATGATAAATGATACCTTTTCTTAACAATAGAAATGAAAAAGCTGCTGACACGTTTGTCAACAGCCTGAAGAGGCCTTTAGGCCTCCTGTACTTTAGGAAATTTAAAATCATTTAAAATAACTTCAATATCCTCTATTGTTTTTGTTTCCATTAGATTTATTCGTAAATCATGGGCACCACTAAAGTCTCTTATGTATATCTTAAAGAAACGATGTAATGGTTTTGCAAGGCTCGGTTCTAAAGCAGTAAAGTGTTTATAGTACTCAAGATGATCCTTAAATAAAGCTAATAATTCTTCAGGGCTTACGTCTCGTTGCTCTTTCTCAAAAGCAAACGGATTATGGAATACACCACGACCAATCATAACACCATCGATGTCGTATTTTAATGCTAGTTCCATTCCAAGTTCAGCATTCGGAATATCCCCATTAATTGTAATCTTAGTTTGTGGTGCTACTTCATCACGCAGTGCTTTAATTTCAGGAATTAACTCCCAATGTGCATCTACTTTACTCATCTCTGTTTTAGTACGAAGGTGAATCGATAAATTCGCAATATCCTGTTCTAAAACATGTCGTAGCCATACCTTCCATTCATCTAGTTTGGTATGCCCAAGACGTGTTTTAACACTCACTGGCAGTCCTCCAGCTTTAGTCGCCTGAATGATCTCAGCAGCAACCTCAGGTCTTAAAATGAGCCCTGAACCACGTCCGTGTTTGAATACATTAGGTGCAGGACAACCCATATTGATATCAATGCCATCATACCCCATTTCAGCCATCCCAATCGACATCTGTCTGAAGTACTCTGGATTATCACCCCAAATATGTGCCACAATTGGCCCTTCATCAGGTGTAAATGTCTAACGACCACGAAGACTTTCTTTCCCCTTCGTATGGGCATAACTTTCACTATTTGTAAACTCTGTAAAGAAAACATCCGGGCGTGCTGCTTTCGCAATCACATGTCTAAAAACAACATCCGTAACATCTTCCATTGGTGCCAAGACAAAAAATGGTTTTGGCAAATCATTCCAAAAATTCTTTTTCATACGTCCTCACTTCATCTTTGATTCATTTCTCAACGCCCTTAATTGTCACATGAAAAGAACTATTTTACAAGTCTTTCACTTTCGTTCAAAAACGATTCTACAGCAAGTTAATTATTATTGTAAGTGCATATTTCTAAGCACCAACCCTATTCAATTATTATTGTAAGTGCACGCCGTCATTTTTGATTATAATATAAGTAACGTGTACTTCATAAGGAGGATAAAAAATGAAGAAGTACAAACATTTAACCAAAGAGGATAGAAATACGATTGAACATCTAATAAAACATAGTAATTGCTGCAAAGATATTGCCCAAGCTTTATCTAGAAATGAATCTACAATAAGAAGAGAAATATTAAGAAATCGAACTATAGTCGAACCAAATAAATTAAATAATCACTATTTGAAATATTGTGGCTGTTCAAATATATTTCCATATGTCTGTAGAACTTGCTCTCCTAGAACTAGAGGTAGATATTACCGTTACCACTATTCGGCAGAAGATGCACAAGCGAAGTACGAATCTACAATTAAGTCGGTAAAAACCGGAATCAGAATTGATAAGAAAACGTTCAATCATATTGATTCCACAATCAAGTCTGGTTTAGAAAAAAACCAACCACTTAATCATATATTGTCAGCCAATAAAATACAGGCCTCATTATCTACTTTGTATCGTTGGATAAGTACAAATAAATTAACCTCAAAGCCAATTGACCTTCAAAAAGCAGTGAGGTACCCAATTAAATCTGAAAAGGCTGTAAGGTCTTCTAATAAGCTAAATAGAGAAGGTAGAACCTATAAAGACTACCTCAGGTATATTTCAGAGAACGAATCATTAAATGTTGTAGAAATGGATACTGTAGAAGGTATACTTTCAGATACAAAGTGTTTATTAACTTTTGTATGCAAAACATCCAATCTGTTCTTCTCAAGGTTACTAAATCAACAGACAAATAGTGAAGTTGAGTCACAGTTAAATTACATTGAAAAGAAACTAGGTTTAGAATTGTTTCAATATCTCTTTGCGATAATTCTTACAGATAACGGATCAGAGTTCAACAATGTAAAAGCCATAGAATTTTCCCCTTACACTGGAGAAAGACGAACCAAGCTATTTTATTGCGATCCGTACCGATCTGATCAAAAGGGAACAATCGAAAGAAAACATACCGATTTAAGATTAATTATTCCAAAAAAGAAATCAATTAGTCATTTAACTCAAGAAAAAGTGGATCTGATGAATTCACACGTGAATGCAATTCTGAGACCCACTTTTAGAAATAAGAGTTCATATGAAATCGCTGCATTTCTACATTCACATGAAATCTTAAATAAGTTAGATTTAGTAGAAATCAAACCAAATGATGTTCTACTTAAACCATCACTAATACTGTAAACCTACTTACTAAATTTACAGAAGTACACGTGCACTTACACTAAGAAAAAAACCAAGGTCAATTAAAATTGATGTTTTTAGAGTGTTTCATGTAAGTTACATTTGTATTCTACTTTCATTATACACTATTAAAAGTTGTGTATCCTGAATTTAACCTGACCAAATACTATTGATTTAATGCACTTATAATAAGAATCATCCAACTCTGTATATTTATGCACTTACATTAGGAATTGACCCTTTAATCATTTCAATATCTATCCATTACTCAATATTAATAGTAGCTAATATAATAAAAGGCACCATCACGATTAGTGATAGTGCCATAAATAATTATTAAATTAGTGTTTTCCGTTAAGTTTGAATAATTTCATCAATTCAACAACAATGAATGGAATGAACATTAGAATTCCAACAACAATCCAGTGATGACCATCTAAAGTTCCTAATTGGAATAGATCGTTAATAACTGGGATGAATAGAACTCCAAGAATCATAAGACCATTAAGTAGCGTCGCTGCAACTAACCATTTGTTTTTCCAGAATGATGTTAGAGCTGATTTACTTGATGAGTGAATTGAGTATGAATGAATTAATTGAGTAAATGCTAGAACGATGAATGCCATTGTTCTACCTTGCTCCAATGAATCATTTCCATGAGGTCCAAATTTACCCATACCGTACATATAAGCAATAAGTGTTACCCCACCCACCAAGAATCCTTGGTAAGCGATTCGCCAGATCATTGATTTGTTGATTAGTGATCCTGACATATCTGGGTGACGATCCATAATATCATCTTCAGCATTATCAACATCCAATGCTAAAGCTGGAAGTGAATCGGTAACTAAGTTAACCCATAGTAAGTGAATTGGTAGAAGTGGTGAATCCCATGCCATTAAGATAGCAATAAGAAGTGCTACAAGTTCCCCAACGTTACATGATAGTAAGTAAGAGATAGCTTTCATGATGTTGTCTTTAATACGACGTCCCTCTTCAACTGCCACAACAACAGTTGCAAAGTTATCATCCGTAAGAACCATATCAGCAGCTGATTTAGCAACTTCAGTTCCAACAATACCCATTGCTGCACCGATATCAGCACGTTTTAGAGCAGGAGCATCGTTAACCCCATCACCCGTCATTGCAACGATATGTCCATGACGTTTCCAAGCTGAAATAATACGCATTTTATGTTCTGGTGATACTCGAGCATAAACTCCAATATCCTGAACTTTTTCGAATAGATCATCATCGCTCATTGCATCAACTTCTTTACCAGAAACAACAAGTTGTCCCTCTTCAAGCAGTCCAATTTCACGACCAATCGCTTCAGCAGTAGTCATGTGGTCACCCGTAATCATAACAACACGGATACCAGCATGTTTAGCAACTCGAATTGCTTCAGTAACTTCTGGACGAGGTGGATCAATCATACCAACAAGACCCACAAAGATTAAATCAGACTCGATTTCTTCTTCAGTAAGTTCTGGAGCATCAACAATTTTATAAGCTAGAGATAGTACACGTAGTGCTTTAACTCCCATTGCTTTGTTTTCAGTTTGAATTTTTTCTAAGTATTCTGGTGTCATTTCATGAACTTCACCATTTGCTTCATAGTATTTAACTTTAGCTAATACTTCATCAACTCCACCTTTAACGAAGACAGTGTATTTACCATCAATATCGTTAATTGTAGACATACGCTTACGTCCTGAATCAAATGGAACTTCATCCAAACGAGTATGTACAGTAAGTAGTTTTTCTGTATCAAGACCAATTGTAGCAGCCCAAGCACTTAGTGCAGTTTCAGTAGGATCTCCTACCCATTGACCATCAATCATACGTGAATCATTACATAGTAACATTCCACGAGCAAAATCATTAACATCATTTTCTGTCCAGTATTCTTGAACAGTCATGATATTTTGAGTTAGTGTTCCTGTTTTATCTGAACAGATTACAGAAGCACTCCCTAATGTTTCAACAGAAGGTAGGTTTCTAACAATAGCGTGACGGTCAACCAAACGGTTAACTCCCATAGCTAATACGATTGTAGCTACTGCTGGTAGTCCTTCAGGAACTACAGCAACTGCTAGTGAGATTGCTGTTAGGAACATATCTAATGGATCAACACCATTAATAAAACCTACAACAAACATTAATGTACAGGCTAAGATTGCTCCTACACCTAGAATTTTACCTAAATCGTT
>JAAYNU010000211.1 GCA_012520695.1 Erysipelothrix sp. | reverse complement strand
TAACCACCTTCTTGTAGAAGAACGAGGTCGCGTGCTAGTGTTGCTGGATTACAGCTTACATAGACGATGCGCTCTGGGTTTGAATTGAGTGCATGTTCAATGAACTCAGGATCCAAGCCTTTACGTGGTGGGTCAACAACAAGAACGTCAATCACAAGTCCTTCATTGAGCCAGAATTTTAATACATCTTCGGCAGGACCGGCTTCGAATGTTGCGTTTTTAATACTGTTTTCTTCAGCGTTTTTACGTGCCATAGTAATCGCATCACCGATGATGTCCATACCATAAACATGTTTTGCACTTTGCGCAAGACTCAAACTGATGGTACCAATTCCACAATAAGCATCAACGACTGTATCTGTATCAGTTACGTTCGCAAGATCAATTGCAGTTTGATACAGGTGTTCTGTTTGACGCGGGTTCACTTGGTAGAATGAGTGAGATGAAATATTGAATGTTTTACCCATTAATTCATCACGATAGAAATCTTCTCCACTTAGAACACGAGTCTTACGACCAAGAATTACATTTGTTTGTTTCATGTTCATGTTCTGAACAAGTGATACGATACCAGGTACTTCTGCCATTATTCGTTCTGTTAAGACATCAAGGTTTTCGAAGTCTTTCACATTAGTGACTAGAATAACCATCACTTCTCCTGTGTAGTAACCGCGTCGAACCATGACATGTCGGATGATTCCTTTATGTTTCTTTTCATCGTATGCAGGGATTTCAAGATCACGAAGAATGTTTCGAATAATAATAATTGCTTCATCGATTTTAGGATCTTGAATGTGGAAGTTTTCTACGGGAACAAAATCATGTGAACCTCGTTTGAAGAATCCTGTTTCAAGAACTCCGTCCACCATTCTTACAGGGACTTGTGCTTTATTTCGATATTCCCATGGATTGTCCATGCCCTGTGTTTCAAGAATTTCAATGCCATCAATATCCATAACTTTAGTTAATGAGTCAATTACTTGTTGGCGCTTGAAAGAAAGTTGAAGTGGGTAAGCCATGTGTTGTAGTGGCATAGTCCCAACGCGCGTACCAACCGCATCTGTTAATGGAACACGGTCCACAGATTCTTTCTTAAATTCTAGTACTTTTCCGAATGCGAATTTCTTTAATACCTTAACGATTTGAATTGAAATTTCTTCTTCTGGAAGTGCATTTTCAATGAAGATTGGAAATCCGTCAACTTTGGCGACACCAAATCCTTCATACGTTAAATCCATTATTGTGACATCAAGTGTCATATTTTTTTCTACTGGTTGTTTCATAATACTCCTTAAGGTGACCTATCACCAATCCCGTATAGAATACCATAAAAAGAGCCTCTTATGTACTCCTAGGCATATTTTTTGTGTAAGAAGGCAAAGAGACTTATAATGAATGTGAAGGAGCGTGAATAAACATGCAAATAACACGAAAAGGAGTTTCTACTCCAGTAGAAGGTACATTACCAACACTGGGAACGAAAGCACCGCATTTCAAACTCGTCAATTTAGACGATGTTAATGTAACCAACGACGATTTCCTAGGAAATACGACTATAATATCCGTCTTCCCTGATATCAATACATCAGTCTGCGATCGACAAACACGTCATTTCTTTGAACTCGCAAGTGAAATCAAAGATGTCACAATCGTTAACGTTTCAAATAATAAAAAAGAAGACCTCACTGATTGGTGTGCTACTAACGGAATCACTACTACAATGCTACGAGATAATGATGGTACATTCGGTAAAGACTATGGTCTATGGATGCCAGAATTTAAAGTATTGGCTCGATCAATCTTTGTACTCAACGAGCACGGTGACCTTATCTATAGCGAACTTGTACCAGAGATGGCACAAGAACCTAACTATGAAGCTGCGCTCGCTGCTGCAGGAAAATAAAAAACCAAGGCAATTGCTTTGGCTTGTGGAGAACGAATCATCTAAGATTCGTTCTTTTTCTTTGAAAAAAAACTGTATCGAAGATTATTTCTTCAATACAGTTTAGTAATTAATTAGAACTTCTTTGAGAAGTCGATGAATTTCTCAATGACACCATCAATGAACTTGATAGTACCTTCGTTTGTCAGTGTTCCCTGCTCATCAAACTGAGTATGAACAGCTCCAACCATAATGTCGTTCCCTGGCAATAAGCGCATTGCGAGCGTATCTAGTGTTACGAGTAAGTTAACGTATGCTCGTGCTCCAGCTGTAGCACCCATTGAAGCAGAAGCAATAAGACCTACTTTTTCAGTGAGACCTTTCTTCCCTTGTCCTGGACGACTTGCCCAATCAATTGCGTTTTTGAGAACCCCTGATACTGAATGGTTGTATTCCGGTGTAATCATGAATACAGCATCTGCTGCTTCAATCTTATCGTGGAATGCACGAACCGTATCCGGTCGTAGGTCCTCTGTATTAATATCTTCATTGAATAATGGTAAATTAATATCCAATATTTCGATATCTAAACGATCCGCATATCTTTTTTGCATGTGTTTTGCTAATAAAAGATTATATGAATCCTTTCTTAAACTACCAACTAAAAATGCTACTTTGTACATAATTAACATACCTCCTGTGTATACAATAAAACAGTTGAACTTTTTAAGCAAGCCTTATGAACTCTTAAGATGGAGTAACAACTGGTTTCTTATCAATTTCATAGATTCTGTTGCCACTGTACTCAAAGATCACAATGTCATTTGGCTTAATGAAAGCCAATAAATCATTCACTGAGATCGGAGCAGAATAAATTGTTTCATCGCCAACCATGCGAATTAAGTAAACTGTATTACCATCTGTAATGATTGGTACGATGTCCTCAATGACACCCTCACCTTTATCATGGTCCTCTGGAGCAAGACTCTCAGAATCACCCATGATATTAAGATAGTTCTTCTCAGTTTGAGCGACTGTATCACCTACACTGGATTTAGTATAGTCTTGGTAGTTTACATATGAGAAACCACGGACAACACCTGATACGTCTTTCAGTGACATTACATAGGTAGGGAACCCACCAATGTTCATAAGAACTGGCGTTGTTGGGATATACCCTTTTTCTTGGATTGATCCAATTGACGTCATTTCAGCCGACGGAATTGAAACACCTGGTAACTCTAACTCAATAGCCTGTCCAGTTCTCTTATTCATAAACAACATTCCTGTTGTTGAAGAACTTTCAAGTGCGATCGGTCTGATACCCGTAAAGATGTATATTTCACCATCAATCATAACGTAGTTATAAGCACCCTCAACGGAATCAATAGCCATAACACCTCTTTGCTGGGTCATGGAGTTAATGAAACCACCCGATAATGTATAGTAATCCTTCGCTTGGTTCATCAGCATATCTGTCGGATAAATTGAATCAACCCACTCAGGAACATCCTCTAAACCATAGCGCTTAGTTTCACCACTCACGGCATCAACGGTGATCAGAGCTGCCATATCCTTAGCACCCCAAATACCAACTCTCTTAGTAATCACTTGAACAATCCAGTATGGATGTCCTTGATTATCCACTTCAAAATAGTAATCATCTAAATATGAAAATTTATGATTAATGGATACATGACGATGCAGATCTTTAAAGAAAGGCGCACCTGGGTAATACTGCATTGGTTCAGGTAAGGTGATGAGTTCTGCTTTCGCATTGACTGCACCATCTCCCGTGGTAACCATGACATAGTAAGGAACACCCGCTCCTAAGTTTGTATACTTCTTAAATGTATCACTGTATTCTAGCGGAGCAACGCGCACCATATTACCGTCATAGTTGATCTGTGAAAATTCTTCATAATCAATTCTAAAACGAGATGAAGCATCGCTCAGTTCTCCCAGTTTTTTATCTGCCGCAATGATTGCGGAATCTTTATCAACATAGGACATTTCAATTTCGCGATCATTTCCATAGAGTAGCGCGTAATCAACTTCTTGAACATCGCCAATCACATTTGCGAAACGCTTCGCATTGAATAACTTCGATGACATGAAGCCACCAATGATAAACGTGATGAGAAATGCAGTTAATATAATTCCAAATGTTCCAAAAAACTTCTTATAGTTTTCTTTATCGAGGAATAAAATCCCTGCAATGATTAATACAAATACCGACAAATACACCATCGACTCAACGTTCATAATACTGTATGTATTACCGTTCACGACATCTAAGATTACGAATACTACGAGAGTTAACGCAATCCACTTACCTTTGTTTTTTATCATACGTACATCTCCTTATCCATTCATTATAACAAAAAAAGACTGATTGATATCAGTCTACTAAACTTTACAAACTCCGTCTTCACAAAGCATGTCACTTGAAGCATTGTTGAAATTCAATGTTTTCACGTGCATTAGTGCTTGTTTAAACGTTTCAACAGGTTGTGCACCTGATAAGAATACTTGATCATCAATCACAAAATGAGGCACACCCTTAACACCAAGTGATGCGGCATGTTGCTCATCCTGACGAACTTTAAGACCAAAGTCATCATTATCTAAGACTGATTGCGCAGTTTCTTTATCGATCCCTGCTTGTGATGCGAGTTCAATTAATTCTGACTCATCATTTAAGTAAGCACCTTTTGAGAAATAAGCATCCATTAAGATTTCAGATAATTCATTGCCCTTACCTTGAGCTTTCGCAAATTGGAATAATTTGTGTGCTTTGAATGTATTACTGTGCTTCATTGTTTCGAAATTATAGTGAAGTCCTGCTTGTTCAGCCATTCCTTTAACGCGGTCGTTATTGGCATGTGCTTCTTCTAAACTCATTCCGTATTTATTAGCGAGTTCCTGTGCCATGCTCACGTCTAAATTATCAACATGATTTGGATCTAATTCATAGGATATGAATTCAATTTCAATGCTCGGATCAACTTCTTTAATTGCATTTTCTAAGTGTCGTTGTCCGATATAGCAAAACGGACAAACAAAATCTGACCATACTTGTACTTTCATAGTTAACACCTCTTTCTTCTATATTATACTAAATTGGTATGTATTAATCCAAGTTAGTGCTTAGAGCGATTGAGAGGTATGTTCATCCAACCATTTCACAATATCTGCCAAAACTTGGTCACGTTCTCGCTCATTTAATATTTCATGATAAAGTCCTTCATAGATGATATGTGTCTTATCCGTACTCTTAATATTTCCCAAGAAATAATCACCAACTGATGGTGGCACAATAATATCCTTCTCACCGTGAAGTAGAATTACGGGTAGATTATACTCATGAATATGTT
>JAAYNU010000210.1 GCA_012520695.1 Erysipelothrix sp. | reverse complement strand
GGCCATACACAAGTAGTGTAAGCTCTGCAGCCAGTGTGATTTGTGCGTGACGAAGGTGTTTCTCTTGATTGAATTGTGCTTCAATCGCTTCGATTTCACTTACACTCTTCATGGATAAACGTTTTGTGAAATCCATAATGTCCGCGTCACTCGTATTCACCCAAAATTGGTAGAATGTGAATGCATCTGTTTTATCTGCATCAAGCCAAATGTTTGCGCCTTCCGATTTACCAAATTTCGTTCCATCTGATTTCATAATAAGGTGAGATGTGACACCAAATACTTCAACTTCATGTCCTTTAACTTTACGAATTAAATCTGTACCACTGACAAGGTTTCCCCATTGATCAGATCCACCAATTTGAAGTTCAACAGATTCATTTTCATATAATGTTAGGTAATCGATTGCCTGTAGAATTGTATACGTGAACTCTGTGAATGAGATTCCTGTATCAAGACGCGATGCAATCGTGTCTTTCGCAAGCATTGTATTCACTGAGAAGAATTTTCCATAGTCTCTTAAGAAATCCAATACGTTGATATTTCCAAGCCAGTCAAAGTTATTCACAATCTTAACTGGGTTATTATCACTGTTTAATACACGGTTGATTTGTTCGCCAATACCGATGATATTCTTTTGAAGATCTTCATCACTGAGTAATGATCGTTCCGTTGTCGGTCTTGGGTCTCCAATCATTCCTGTTGCGCCACCAATTAAAGCAATCGGATGGTGTCCTTGTGCTTGGTATCGTTTTAAAAGAATGAGCTGTTGGAGGTGCCCCACATGGAGTGAATCCGCTGTTGGGTCAAAACCACAGTATAAGGTAATTGGTGTTTCAAGTCGTTTTGTAAGTGCGTCTAAATTGGTGACATCTTTAAGTAAGCCACGCCATTGTAATTCGTCTAAAAAGTTCATTGTTCCTCCACATCAAATAACATTTTGATTTTTAAGTAATTTCTTTGCATTAGGTCGAGCATTGCAACCACGATCATAAGATTCGTTGTGTCGTGCGGATAAATATACGACGACGAGCAGAATTTATTCATTTCAAGCCATTTGTCTTCTTTTGCCATCAGGTTCTTCGCAAGGAATTGTACCTTCAGAAGGTTTTGTTCTCCATTATGAAGCAAAATTGATTGGTCTTTCGTTCTACTGAGTAGATAGAGTAGACTTGACTCAATTGAGCCTGATTTTTGAAGATAAGGCACAGTATTTGAGAACAGTTCCTTAAATCCTGTTAGAGCGATTGCGAAACGTTCTGGCTCATCTTTAAAGACCCCCAGTGCTTCAGATTCAACCGCAAGTTTTTTAACTTGTTTACTGATATCAGCATATCCTTTTGAGTTAATGAATGCGAACAGCGTGATGCTGGTTACATAAACCGCAAAGTGATAGGACTGTTGATTTAAAACAGCACGGTTAATGCTTTCTTCAATCTGTTGTTGAAGGGCAACAACATCGTTAATTCGTTTTGAATTGTGACTTGTGATCTTCTTAACCGCATTCTTATACGTTCTCACAAGATGAATGAATCGTTCAAAATTCATTTGATCATTAGAGCCCTTATAATTTGGTCCATACATCCCAAAGCCAAGTGGCTTCGCGAATGCAGCCACGAATCCATAAACAAGAATATTAGAAAGGATCGTTTCGCGGTCACCTCGAACTATTTCTGATTCAATTTGTTTTTTAAAATTATCTTTATATTTTTTCTCTGTGTTAACTTCATCCAAAATTGTACTTAATGGACGTTTTGAATAAGCATCAACACGGGTGGGTAAATCCATTTTTGCGCGCGTCCATTGTGTGTCTTTATCGAACACGTCTGAATCAATCGCAAATCCAAGCGGATGGTAATCTTCATAATGAATTAATATGTCTTTTACTTCGCGTGCATCGTTATCAAGTCGGATATAAAACATAAATCCTTCTGCATCAAAAGTATAAGACCATGAATCCATATTAAATCGTTCCCAAAGCTCATAAAAAATTGTGAATACCGCATAGGATGCGTGATGTATTCTACGATCTTCTCCGGCATAGGCACTACTTAAAACAAGAAGTGTTCCTTCTTGTGAATCAATCATGCTTTGCATGATAATCTCGCGCTTGTGGCGCAAGTCTTTCATAGTTTCTGAAGTCAATTGTACTATATCCATTCCTCAACCTCTTTCTTCTTTATCATTCTAACATTATTTGAGTAAATTAGGTATGATTTTTCACAAAGTATTGAGAATTTATAAGAAATCCAACCCTAAACAATATTTTACGAGAAAAGAAGCCCGAAGGCTTCTCTCAATTTACTATTAGCTTTTGATCAGTATTCTTTAAGGAGAAGAAAATAGGATCATGTGTAAACTTCTGTTTGTTTACATGTATATATTAACGAACATGTATGATTGTTGAATGATAAGAGCGTGTTAAATTATGTGACTCTTTCGCGCATACCCATAATTGGAATAATCATTAATACAGCACATATCACTAAAACCATTTGAATATCCATATGTTCAATTAAGATTCCTGAAGTAATAGGCATCAATACTGCCGCAAGGCCTGCTGTTAAGGATACGGCTACCATTTGTCCTGTTGATCTTAAGTGTGCTGGCAGTTGTTCATAAACAAGCTGTTTTTGTGACATAAGAATAAAGGGATAAGTTAGCGCTTGAAGTGTTGATATCAAAATAATACTGAGATTATTAGGAGCAACACCTAAAAGAGCCATTCGAATGAGCATCATAACACTCGCGAACACCATAACCTTGTGTCCTTTGTATTTCAACAGGATACGAGCGCCCAGTAACATCATTGGTAGCTCACACAGCGCTTGAACGAACCACTTGATACCAATGGTAGTTGGAGTTGCTCCAAGGTTTACCATGAGGTCAGTGACCGTCACAGCGTCAGCGTTATATACGAAATAAGCAATGAAGTAAACAATCAAAAATCGAACATAAGTTTTGTTTTTAAATAGCGTCTTAATGTCACTCATCTTAATATCCATACTTGTTTGTTTTTCCGCATCTTCCATATCAATTGAAAGAAACACAAAGATAATGGATAAGAGTGCACAAGCATAGGCAAGCCCCTCATAAGAGAAAGCTGAAATGAGGTAACCCGACGCTAATGATGCGAGGGCCCAACCAATTGATCCAAACCCGCGGATGAATCCGAAATCGTCTCGCATGGAATCGACTTCCATAATCCATGTTTCATAGAGATTAACTAAGATTTTCGTTAATCCCATCGCCATTCCTAAGATTAGGAAGTGGTACATGAAATTCTTTGTCTCAACTAAGAATGATAATCCAACAAGAAGTGCCATCAGGATCGTCAGATAAATAAAGAACTTCTTAATGGTACCGAATCGATCGCTTAAAAAGCCCATTAGAATCTGACCTACAATGGATATAATCCCAACAAAAGAGAGCACAAGCCCTCTTTGTGATGGTGAATATCCTAAGTCAGTTAGAAAAGGCACTGCCTGGGTAATCACCAATGAGTATGATGAAAAAATAACAAAGATTGAAATACTAAAACGTTTAATATTTTTCGACATGGTATACAGCCCTCTCAGTTACAATAGCATCCAATGCTACATCATTATCATCTTGAAATTGAATATCAACTTTTTGAAAGTCATAGGCAATCCCTACTTTGATACACTTATTCATTTCAAAATAACGGTCATAGTACCCTTTACCATAGCCGATTCGATGACACTCGGTATTGAACGCCGATAAAGGCACGATCATGATGTCTACGGCCTTTGTCTCAGTTCCAATCGGTTCCAAAACACCAAAGTGACCGGGTTGTAGATCATTCATATCATTAATCTTGTAGAAATTCATCGTTCCGTTTTCAATTCTTGGGAGAACAATGGTCTTGGATTTATCCCAAAGCAAGGTTTCAATGATGCCATAGGTATCAACCTCACCGTTAAAGGCAGCATAGATCCCAATCGTCTGATGACTGGAACAATAATCCAGAACTGTATCATGGATTTTCTTATCCCAATAGGCTCGCTCCATTACGGTGTATGAGTTTCTTTTGTCGCGTATAGATTGTGCGATAGCTTGCTTATCCAACGGAACCCTCCATGTCCATTTTCATGAGTTGGTTGAGTTCAATCGCATATTCCATAGGGAGTTCGCGAGTAAACGGTTCTAAGAATCCAAGAATAATCATCTCGGCTGCTTCAGTTTCATTCAAGCCTCGACTCATCAAATAGAACAATTCTTCTTCTGATATTTTTGATACGCGTGCTTCGTGTTCGATGACACTCTCTTTCGTGTCCACAACGTTAATAGGACGCGTGTCAGAGCGTGAGAGTTCATCGAGGATCAATGTATCACATTCAATCTTACTCTTTGCGCCATGGGCGTCTTTACCATGATGGACAATACCGTTATAGTTTACAACCCCTCCTTTACGGGACACTGATTTAGAAACGATCGTTGATTGTGTGTGAGGGCCTTTATGAATCATTTTGGCTCCCGTATCTTGCCACTGCCCTTTTCCTGCGACAGCGATTGAGATCGTATAAGCTTTTGCGTACGCTCCCTCAAGAATGCATGAAGGGTATTTCATAGTCGTGGATGCACCGATGTTTCCATCAATCCATT
>JAAYNU010000209.1 GCA_012520695.1 Erysipelothrix sp. | reverse complement strand
TTCTGCCTTCGCGTAATCATCATAAAGCTTCGGTAACTTTTGTTTCGAACGTTTTAATTCGCGTTTGATGAGCTTCAGGAGGTCACCTGTGTGTGATTTAATGCGGTCTTGGGCTTGAAGGTCTCGATAGTAGACATCAAGTCCATCCATTAAGGGTAGGGTCTTGAGTGGGCTTCCTTTTGTCTTTAATTCAAAACTATGGAAGTCATCTTTGTAGAGATACAGATTCTCTGAATTAAGGAGTTCTGTTTTGATTGATTGTATGGAATCACCTGAGTTTAGGCGGTTTAGTATTTCTCTCTCTAATAAAGGAGAGATTCCTTCGAATTGTTCTCTGAAACTTAAGTCTTCATCATAGGACTCTAATTCATGAACTGATTTCTTGGAGAAGGGTGTTGGGAATTCATACTCTGAACCACCCATAATTGTTCGTGCATTACTTTCAAATGAGGATACGCGGCGATGCGCATCGATGATCATGTTTTCATCATTCACGAGAATTAGATTACATGATTTACCCATGAGTTCTAAGATGAGGCGCATTTCTTTAATGACGCCCATTTCGTCACGGTGTTCTATGAACACTTCAACGATACGGTCGAAGCCTTTTTGTTGGATCTTTGTGATGAACCCACCATCAAGATGTTTACGAAACAACATTAATAAGTGAGTCTGATCAAGGTTTGTTGTGTTTTGTTCCTTCGTGAACTGAATTCGTGCAAAATTAGGATGCACAGAAAAAAGGAGGTTCATCTTTACCCCTTTAAAACATTGAAATAAGAATTCGTGATCGGAAGGTTGTGTAATACGATTAATTTTCATCGGTACTTCCGCACTCATTGTTTGAACCAAACGGTTCAGTAATATACCATCTAAAGCCATAAGTCACATCCTTTATAATCTTTATTCATTATACCATATCATATGGTTTGAAATGATATTAATATAGGCGTAGACTATATGTATACAAGGAGGAATTATGTATGAATAATCTTTATGAAGAAATGAATACATTTTTAGCTGACTTAACGACTCTTTCTGTAAAAGTGCACAACATTCACTGGAATTTGAAAGGTGATGATTTCTACACCATCCACAAACTCATGGACGAGTTCTATGAAGATCTAAACGAAAAAATTGATACTGTCGCCGAGAGATTGATCGTAATCGGGGGAAGACCGATTGGAAGTCTTAAGAAAGTTTTGGCACAAACAACCCTCAAAGAGTTGGATGACCATAACCTCAACAGTTCAGAAGGATTCAACCATTTAATCGTAGACTACAATCAACTACTCCAACATGCGAATAGACTTATTAAGTTGGCAGATGAAGAAAATGATTATGGTACTGCGGATGACTTCACAGACTTCTCCAAAGACTTTGGGAAGACTTTATGGATGTTGAATTCGTATATTGCTTAATAAGTAAGTGCATCTCATTCGGATGCACTTTTTTGATACTCAAATATGTTTGACTTACGGCTCAATACCACGTAAAATTGACTCAAGGATGGTGCACATGAAACGAGGACTCTTAATTATTTTATCAGGACCCAGTGGGGTTGGAAAAGGAACGGTACGAAAAATATTTTTCGATCGACCTGAATTAAACTTAGCATTTTCTATTTCAATGACGACAAGAAGTCCTAGAAATGGTGAAGTGGATGGCGTTGACTACAGTTTTGTAAGTCATGAACGCTTTAAAGAAGCAATTGATAATGATGAATTATTGGAACATGCTGAATTCGTAGGAAACTTCTATGGAACACTGTTGTCCGAAGTTGATCGTCTTCGCGATTTAGGGAAGAATGTCTTGCTGGAAATTGAAGTTCAAGGTGCATTGCAAGTTATCGCAAAAGTACCGGACTCACTCAGTATTTTCTTAGTGCCACCTTCAATGGAAGAATTGAAGCGTCGTATTGAAGGGCGTAAGACAGAGTCACAAGATGTGATTGATGAACGCCTTGCGAAAGCGGCAAAAGAAATGGAATTAATGAATCATTACCGATATGTTATTCGAAACGAAGATCCACAAATTGCTGCGGATGCGGTATCGCTCATTATCAAACGTAATATAGAAGCAAGTATTTAATATCCAATGATGTATTGCGATGTCTACATTGAACAAGGATTTCTAAACAATCAAACCCTGACGTATTCGTGCGGGGATTTTGTTGTTTCCTTTGGAATGAGAGTTGTCGTAAATGTGCGCGGAAGACGCATGATTGCTTTCGTATCGAAAGTGTACCCTGCGGTTGAACTTGAATTCAAAGTTCAAGCGATCGTTGATGTAGTTGATGAAGAAGCAGTTTTAAATACAGAACTCTTTGAACTTGCCACATGGATGAGCTATCGAACAGTCAGTCCGATTATTCGCTGTCTTCAGACAATTCTACCCAATAAACTTAAACCCAAGGGGAGTCATGGGTCCATTAAGATGGAACGCATGCTACAAAAGACGGATGTTGTGATTGAGGGTTTAACACCTCTACAATCATCATTCCTTGATTCCTTTGGAGAAGAAATAGATTACACCAGTGCCCGTAAGGAATACAGCGGTGTCAGATCACTCATTGATAAAGGTGTCTTGGTAGAATACTCTCGAGAATTCGAATATCGTAATAAGGTAGTAGAAGTTACATCACACGACTTAACACTTACTGCAGCTCAACAAGAGGCACTCGATCAAATTTTATTGGATGGCTTCAATACCTTTTTACTCCATGGCGTAACGGGTTCAGGAAAAACAGAAATCTACTTACAAAAGGCTAGGGAAGTATTAAATAATGGGAAACAAGTATTAATCATGGTTCCAGAGATTTCTCTTACACCACAAATGATTACGCGATTCTCTTCTCGGTTTGGAAGTGATATCGCAATCTATCACTCAGCACTCAATGATCAAGAAAAATACGAACAGTATACTCGCGTTCAAAACGGAAGTGTATCAATTGTAGTAGGAACACGATCATCAGTATTCATGCCCTTTAAAGACCTGGGTCTTATTGTGGTCGATGAAGAACACGATATGTCCTACAAACAAACCAATGTGCCATACTACCACGCTCGAGATGTAGCAAAGTATCGCGCAAAGATTCATCAATGTCCGTTGGTCCTTGGAAGTGCTTCACCCTCACTAGAGACCTATGCAAGGGCCTTGCGTGGTGTGTATACACTGCTTGAACTTGATGAGCGCATTAACTTGATGTTTCCTGAAGTTACACTCATTGATACTCAAGAAGCACTCAAGCGAAGAGAATCGAGTGTACTCACCAATGAACTCATTGAAGGCATTCAAAAACGCCTTGATTTGAAACAACAAGTCGTACTTCTACTGAATCGTCGTGGTTATCATACAATGCTTAAAAATGCGGATACCGATGCGATTATGATGTGTCCTAATTGCGATGTCGCTTTGAACTACCATAAAGATGGCCAAAGCATTCGTTGTCATATGTGCGGTTATGGTGTGAATCATCTTCCACTCATTGATGGTAAGCGCCCTAAATTAGTGGGAAGTGGTATGGCAACACAGAAACTCAGTGAGTATGTTCAGTCTGTATTCCCAGATGCTCGTATTCTTCGGATGGACGCCGATACAACACGAACTAAAAATTCCCATGAGAAGATCTTGGATTCATTCATTAACTATGAAGCAGACATTCTGATTGGAACGCAAATGATTGCGAAAGGTCTTGATATTGAACGCGTTACCCTAGTGGGCATTGTGAATGCTGATACATCACTTGCCTATACGGATTATCGCAGTGTTGAAACGACCTTTGATCTCTTACTTCAAGCATCAGGAAGAGCAGGGCGTGGTAGACATGTTGGAGAAGTCATGATTCAAACATTCAACCCAGACCACTATGCCATTGTTTATGCGATGCACCATCAATATAAGAGTTTCTTTCAAAAGGAAATGAATTACCGTAAGATTGCGGGCTATCCCCCATATAATTATTTAATCTCAATTGTCTTCTCCCATGAAGATGAAGCACGAGCATTCGATGCTTCCTTAAGCTTTAAGAAATTATTAATGGGCGATGATTTCGGTATTATCGGACCCACAATGTTGCGAAAGATTAATCGAACCCACCGTTCGCGCATCATATTAAAAGGAAAAGATTTGGATGGAATGCTTCAATCCATCCACCAAACACAAACGCTCTATGCAGCAATCAGTAGAATAGGAATGGTTGTGGATGTCAATCCACTAACCTTGGAATAAACATGAGAAGACAAATAGCATATGAAATATTAAAAGAAGTTTTATTCAACGGGCGCCATGCCCACTTAGTATTAAAGGGAAGACAACTCGACTCACAAGACCAAGCGTTTGTGAGTGCTTTGGTGTACACAACACTCCAACACTCCATGAACCTTGATTTTCAGTTCTCGGATTTAGTCGATAAGAACTTACCAGAAGAAATTAAGTTAATCATCAAAATCGGATTAGCACAACACTTCAAAATGGATTCAATTCCAGATTACGCCATCGTATCAGAAAGCGTTGATCTCGCAAAGAAACGCGGATACACACGCTATTCCGGTGTCGTTAATAAAGTCTTGAAGGTTGTGATTGAACGAGGAGAGCGTCCTTTGGTGGGGACAATTCTCAAACAAGCATCATTACAACACTCCATGCCAATGTGGATCTTAAATCTTTTAAGTAAACAATACAGTGAAACATTCGCTTTAGACTATGCGGCATACTGCCAAGAAATCAAACCAGCTTATGTTCGTTTAAATACATTGAAGAATACTAAGGTTGACGATTTATTGATAGAAGATAAAGGAGATGGTGTCCTTGTGGCGCGCCCTGAACTCTTCAGATCATCATTCTTTTTAGATGGACAAGGTTTGATTCAAGACATTAACTCTCAAAAAGTTGTGCCTTATTTGAATCTTGAACTAGGAAATACTGTACTGGACTGCTGCTGCGGACCGGGAACTAAGACTGTTCAAATTGCGAATGAGCTTAATAATACAGGGGCTATTACGGGTATTGAACTCCATGAGTCTCGTACGAGTGCAACTGAAGAACTCTTAGAGCGTTGTGATGTTATGAATACACGTGTTATTACG
>JAAYNU010000208.1 GCA_012520695.1 Erysipelothrix sp. | reverse complement strand
CAGTAACTTTCTTGGTCTTGATCATCAAGACTCACATACGTTACTTCGTGTTCTGATTCTTTGTTTGCGAATAAATCTTTATCCGGTCGATCCGTATTGTAGTTAATGAGTGCGTTTGCGGAGTTAAGAATGTGTTGTGTTGATCGATAGTTTTGATTTAAAGTAATCGTTTCTGCATCGGGATAGAAGTCATCGAAGTTTGTGATGAAGTCCACATCGGCACCACGCCACGTATAAATAGTTTGGTCTGGATCTCCTACGACATAGAGTGCATTGTCTTTCCCTGCAAGGGATTGAATGATTCCGTATTGGATCGCATCCACATCTTGAAACTCATCGACTAAGATGACATCAAAGCGTGCTTGCCACTTGACTCGTGCTGCTTCGTTTGTTTTGAATAAGACATCAACTTCAATGAGTAAATCATCAAAATCAAGTGCCATCAGTTCTTTGAGTCGACGTACATAGAATTCATATACGTTCGCTTTTTTTTCTTCGATAAAGTTCGTGCCGGCCATAATGAGTGCTTGGTCTACGGATACTTTAGCGACTTTATTTCCTGATATATAGTTGAGTACTTCTCGATAGCTCAGTTCTTTACGATCATAGTTTAAAGCTTTGTAGGCTTCTTTCATGACAGCTTGTTGGTCCGAGGTATCAATGATTGTGAAGTTTCGAATCAATCCGAGTGCTTCATATTCCTCGCGAATAATTCGAACGCAAAGGGCATGGATTGTGGAAGTATGAACAGCCGTTGTTGCTGGTAGCATGCTTTCCATTCGGTCTTTCATTTCATTTGCTGCTTTATTAGTAAAAGTAATTGCACAAATTCGGTAAGGCGCAATGTACTGATCTTTGATTAAATGAACGATGCGCGTCGTTAAAACGCGGGTTTTACCGCTCCCCGCTCCTGCTATGATGCGCACATGTTGTGCTTTCGTTAAAACTGCTGCTTTTTGAGACTCGTTTAATGCATTTATAGAGTTCATTTTATCACCAGGATAATTATACCACAAATGCATTGTTTTCATTTGTGTTAATGGCTGAAATAACTTATACTTTGGGTGCGAGGTAGAACATGAGAAAAGCAAGTAAGTGGCAGGACTATGAAGTCCTTGATGCCGGTGAATTAGAAAAGATTGAGCGTTATAATGATGTGCTCATTAAACGACCTGAATTGGTCGCTCCATGGAAGACGCATAGAAGCAACACAAAAGTGGATGCTCATTACACGGATCAGTGGAAATATTTTAGAAAAGTTGAACCTCAAATCATCACTTATGGTGACATGAAATTCAAAGTTAAATTCGAGAACTCCAAACAAACGGGAATATTCCCCGAACAAGCAGTGAACTGGGACTGGATGCGAAGCATCATTAAGTCTCAAGACCAACCGGTTCGTATTCTAAATCTCTTTGGATATACGGGTGGGGCAACCATTGCGTGCGCTATGGAAAACGTTGAGGAAGTCGTTCACATTGATGCCCTAAAGTCATCGATCGAATGGACACAAGAAAACATTGAACTCAATAATCTACAGGATAAAAAGATCCGTACGATTGTGGATGATGTCATGAAGTTTGTACAACGGGAAAAACGCAGAGGTCGTACGTATCACGGAATTATTCTAGATCCTCCTAGTTTCGGACGCGGTCCTAAGGGTGAACGTTGGAAGATTGAAGATCAACTTCCAAAACTACTCCAAGCAGTTGTCGACATCCTAGATGATGATGCATTATTCATCACTCTAAACACATACACAACGAACTTAGAACCCAAGGCAGTTGAAAAGATTATGAATGATGTCTTGAGAAACAACGGTATCAACCCTCAAACACATTCCGACACAATCGGACTTCCAATCAAGTCAACTGGAAATGAATTACCATGCGGTGTGACAACACGATGGTGCTATCGAAAAGACTTGCTATAAATAGCCAAAAGGCCGAAAACACTCCATATAAGAGTGTTTCCGGCCTTTTAGTTATTTTGTGCTTTGATAGAAAGCAACAATCTCATCTCTTCGCGCTTCGCAATCTGCGCGGGCAATATCGAAGAGTTGTTGGAAGCGAACGGCGTCACCACCAAATCGAGACACACCCAGTTCTTGGGTTGGGAACATGTATAAACCATTTCCTTCTTCTACTAATGCATCAATGCGTTCTCTCTCTTCGTAGTAAACAGTTTTACGTGCTTCGAAGTCGTGGATTAATTGTGGAAATTTACGATACACAAATCGTAGTAAGTGTTTTTGGAAGAAGTTTTGTTCCTTGCGGACGTAGTCACTTGATTTCGTGGTAACGACCATGTGCTTTGTACATCCTGCAGCAATTGATTGTTCAATCGGGATCATGGTTGTGATACCACCATCCATGTAGTGCTTCCCGTTAATCTTTACTTGTTTTCCAAAGATTGGGAGTACGCATGCTGCTTGTATGAATTTCGGATTTTTTGCGATTTGGTGTTTGTTGGCCCAAATCGTTTTTTGTTCTTCCATATCATAGACTCCAATTTCAATATCGCCGTCAATTTTGTCGATCTCTTCAAGTGGGAAGTCTAGGTTTTGGGTAACTTCGTTGTATAGGAACTCATATCCTACAATGGTTCTCTCAGCTCGAATTGCTTTGATTCCAATATTTCTTGGATCAGCTGCGACGTTGACTGCTGCTGAGTGTAGTGTTTCTCTTTTCTTCAACATATACATTGCGGCATACATTGCCCCTGATGAAATACCTGATACATAATCAAAGTACAGTTCATTTTCTAATAACCAGTCTAAAACTCCTGCGGTATATGCTCCTCGCATACCTCCGCCTTCTAATACTAATCCAATTTTCTCCATGGGTTCTCCTTACATTAATCCGCTGAATATTCGAGCGAATGATCGGAATAACTTCACAACATAGGGTGTTGCTTGTGCTTGTTCCAAAGTAATCTCAATACAATTGTTTTCAATCGTGTCTAATACATCTTTTTTACAGTCCATAACAATCGGGTTGTTCACAAAGAGGATTGAACACTCAAAGTGAAGGTAATACGATCTGAAGTCCATGTTGGTCGTACCCACAAGACATGCTTCATCATCAACAACGAAGGTTTTTGAGTGAACGAAGCCAGGTTCGTATTCGTAAATCTTAACGCCCCCTTCGAGTAATACCTCGTAGTTGGATTTAGTCACCTGATTAACAACTTTCTTGTCAGGTATGTGAGGAACGACAATGCGCACATCAACTCCTGATCGCGCTGATAGCACGAGTGCTTGTGCCATTTCATAACCAATAATTAAGTATGGTGTTTGAATGTAGATGTATTTACGTGCGGTATTTATCATTGATAGATGCGCATCCAGTCCGAGATCGTAATCATCGGTTGGAGCATCTGAGAATGGTACAACATAACCTAAGTCTTTATTACTTGTTTTGTAATCAATTTTGTATTTCGTAGGATCCTCAATCTTACCTGTGTAATATCTGTAGAATTGAAGGAACATTAAGGTGAGTGATTGAACAGCATCGCCTTCAACCTTTACTGCAGTATCTTTCCAGTGTCCGTATTTCGAACCAATGTTGATGTATTCATCCGCAATGTTCATGCCACCAACGTAACCCACTTGCGAATCAATGACACAAATTTTTCTATGATTTCGATTGTTCATTTGAATTGCGAGTCGTGCGACAAGTGGATTAAATGCGATTGCTTCAATCCCTGCATCATCACAGATCTTTTGGAGTTTTGGAAACATTGCACAACCCCAGTCATCATAGATTAAGCGAACCAGCACACCTTCTTTAACTTTTTGAGCAAGAACTTCATAGACCCTGTCCCACAGGACGCCTTCTTTAATGATGAAGTATTCCATGAAGATGAATTTCTCAGCCTTTTCTAGTTCTTGAATCATGTCTTCGAACTTGGCTTCTCCTGATTCGAGATAAGTACTTTCAGTATTTTCGTAATAAGGGAAGTTTGATGTGTTTTCGATGTAATTAATAAGACCTGCCCATTTGGGTATTTCCTTATCAATATGTTCGCGATCATTTTCGATAAAGATTGGGGAGTCTTTTGAATAAGCTTCTCCAATATTTTCTCGAAGTTTCTTTGGAACTTTCTTTTCTCCAAAAATGAAATATATTATTGCACCAACCGGAGGAAATGAAAGTATGACAAGCGTCCACGCTAAACGATAATGGGGATTACTGTTTCTATTCGTAACATAAATCACCAGTAGAGCCGATAGAATTAGGAGAATTCCATACACAACGGCATAGTTGATTGAGAGTGTCCAGAATAGATAAATGACAACGGCAAATTGAGCAATAACTAAGAGCCCGCCGATAAATACTTTATTTGTGATATACCGCTGAAGTGTTTTCATTAACTTTCTCCTTTGTGTGTTATTATACTTTAATTAGTGCCAAAAATCTATCCCACAGACTATGGCCAGCCCCATTTTTAATCTCATTTAATTTGATATTGAAAGCAATGATCGTTTGTGCTTGATAATTATGCTAAAAGTAGCTATCATTAAACGTAGAAGCAGAGAGAAGGCAGTTAAAATTATGACAAATAAAGCAAATTTAGATAAAGAACTTAATATCACAATTAATAACGAAACATTTGAACGTATTCCATTAAAAACTCACGTAGTAATGGCGGATGATAACATCCTTGAAGTCGTAAAGAAATACGCTGATGCATCACTTAAAGACAATGACATACTTTTCGTAACAGAGAAGATCGTTGCGATTACTCAAGGTCGTGCATACCCATTAAAAGACATCAAACCGCGTAAGCTAGCGTACACATTATCAAACTATGTTACGAAGACACCCCATGGTATTGGTCTTGGAATGCCTGAGACAATGGAAATGGCACTGAGAGAATGTGGAACACCACGAATCTTGTTTGCTTCAGCAGTTGCGGCTGTTGGTAAAGTATTGGGTCGTAAGGGTGACTTCTATAATGTCGCCGGTTATAAAGCGCGTTCCATTGACGGTCCTACAAACGGCACTATCCCTCCATATAATGAATATGTTGTATTGGGTCCATTAAACCCAGATCAAGTTGCTCTTGATATCAAAGCACAGTTTACACAAGAGATTGAAGTGATTGTGGTTGATATTAATGACCTTGGTGGAAACATCCTTGGTTCGAGTAATAAAAAAACCATCAACAATGACTTGATGGTTCAAATTCTTAAAGATAATCCACTGGGACAAAAAGCACAGTCAACGCCTTTAGGTATTATCCGAAAGGTTTAACACATAGACTTCTTTCTGAACATCTCCCATACGGAAGAGTTCATGTCGTGGATCAATGTCGACTGTTTCAATATAGTCACATCCAAGTTTCTGAATAGTTTTCTTAGAAGCAATATTTTCGGGGTTACAGGTTATTACAATTTCCTGTAATCCTTTTATTTTGCCTTTCATCAAAGCAATTAATGCAAGACATGCCTTATAGGCAAAATGATGCCCTCGATAGGGAACATAAATGACATAACCAATATTTCCATAATATCGAAGATCCTGACCCGATTCTACACGATACTCACATCGACCCACCGTTCTCTCGAGCGAAGGAACAACGATATCGTAAACATACGTTTCGATGCCGTCATCCTCGAACTCATGAGACACATCCATGAGATAGAGTTCCATGAATTAAAGGTCAAGTACTTTATAGAACAAAATGAATATAAATGTACCTAAAAGTAAGTGAAGTGCATGAATAAGAATTACTGAAGGAACGATTAATTGAATCAGAATATTAGTGAAGTAATAGATTAAGACTACAAGCGTCCCAACAATTAAAGGTTTAATGTTGTAACCACCCTCTTCTTTACGAGCCTTGAACAAGATTGTAAATACTACGATCATCACCGCAAGCTCAATAAGAATCGTAAGACCCAATTGTAAATAGACTTCCGATGGAGCGGTAGTGAGTTTACTGATCAAATCATCCAGTTGCACTTGAGTAAATGTTTCGCTTACAAACTGACTTGCATTTCCAGCATTGATTGCTGAAATATACATGATGTAATTAATACTTTGCATAATAACATTCACAGTTGGAATGATGATAAATGCAAAAGCACTCATAACAGGAGTTTTCTTATTCGTTCCCTTATTTGCCTGAAATCTTGAAATAAGAAGGTAAGCCCCAACCACTGAAACAGTGATTAGAAGGGAGTTCAATAAACTACCTAAAAATGGATTTGATCCATCAATACCATTTGGGAATAACTGAGACCCAATTATATTTCGAATGAAGTTAGATACAACATATGTAAGAACACCCCAAAGAACTGCTTGACCGAAGCCTTCTGACTTGCGATATTTTAATACAAAGACTACAATAATACTGAGAGCGATGGCAATGTTAACGCCAAAGGTCACTGTTGTTAAATTACTAATCATAAAGTTTCACCTATTACTTTCCGTAAATACAAT
>JAAYNU010000207.1 GCA_012520695.1 Erysipelothrix sp. | reverse complement strand
AGCATTATCTGTGTCGTATCAAATGTTAAGGAAGTCTTCTCAATCGAGAAGATGAATCAGTATAATGGCTTATACCACGTACTCGGTGGTGTAATATCCACTCAAAAGGGTATATTACCCGATCAATTGAATATTCAAGACTTATTACGAAGAGTTGAAAACGGTGTTGAAGAAGTGATTATAGGATTGAACGCAACAGTAGAAGGAGAAATGACAGCGCTCTACTTAGCGAAGAAACTAGAATTTAAATGTAAAATAACCCGTCTCGCGTTTGGCTTACCGATTGGTGGTCATCTGGATTATGCTGATGATATGACACTGCTGAAAGCCTTCGAGGGTCGCAACGAAATAGAATAGGAGAATCTTATGAGCTCAATAGCCTACGTATCAGATGAAAAAATGTTGGAATTTCACCGATTGAATGCAAATTCTTCAATGAACTTTTGGCGACTGAGTCTTAAGAACTTCGAACGCTTTACGATAGGAGACTTATTGTTTTTCATTGATAAAAGAAATCCGCATCCTATAACCAAAGAAAAAGGGGTTATTGGATACGGACGCGCAACACAGATGAGAACGATGAGTGTTCGTAGGATGTGGGAGCAATTTGATCAAGAAAATGGCTATCCTACATATGATAGCTTCAAATCCGCAATTCTTGGATATGGAACCGATGAAACACTCCCAAAACAGATTCAATCAATCTATTTGGAAGATGTGACGTTTTTCCAAGCGCCGGTCTATATGAGTGAAATTGATGTTCAGATCAGTAAACGACTTGAGTCCTTCACTTATTTAGAATACAAACAGTCAATGAAACTTATTCAGAAGGGGAATGATCATGGATTAGATCCCTGGACACAAATGATGAACCCTAAAAGAGTGAATCATCAAAAAATTATCGATGAACAAATATTGAGGCAAACTCTTGAGCGAATTAATGTTAACTGGACACAATCGCAAGAGAAAATCATGAATCAAGTAGACGCCGTTGTTCGCTTAGGTAATTTTGGATATCGACTCAATTCTAATGAAGCGGAAATCTACATACCTGTTTCGTCAATAAAAAATCAGTTCTATGAACTGATTGGGATTATAAGTGTATTAAAACACGAATTGAAAGATTTAAATATCAAGTGTTCACTGGTAAGTAAAACAAGCCTTGAACCATTTGAATCTATTCTTGTTGAGATGAATGTAGAGCTCGTATATATTTAGGCTCTGCTTTCTTGAATTTTATATTTAATAATTGAAGCGTATCTACGAAATGTGGATATGCTTTTTCATTTGCTTCATGAAGCTCATACTCAATTTCAAAATCATGATGATTACTGAAAGCGTTATCATCTAAGCACCATTCACCGTATTTATCAATGAAAATACGTCGATGCGTAGTACTTCTGCATGTTTCATTAAGTTCATTTACATTGATTCCTAGTGTACTAAAGTGTTCTTTAATGGCAGGATGATCAAGAGATAATTCATCAAGAGTTACTTCAAATTCCATAACGCCTTCTGATTGTGGAACCTTAAGTGTGTACTCAAAAACATCCTCAATAATGCGTATTCTACACATCATTTTTAAATTATAGAGCTTTGCATCGGGGGTATCAAAGTAGACATTTGTCTGGATTATTTCCCGGGAAAAGTCAAAAAGCTCTAGGAATTTCTTATATTCTGTTTTGTTTATGAGTGATTTATACTCAATTTCTAAGTTAGTTTTCATGGATATATAATACCATAGAACGATATCTAAATCACATCTAAGTCACTCGGTATGGTACAATAATGTCATAAGTAAAGGAAGTGACGTATGAAACGATTCACAACTGTAAATCGCGGTGACGATGCATCACGCATCGCATGCACCTACATCCATAAAGAACTCATTAAACGAGGGTTAACGCCAGACCAAGAAACACCAGAACTCATTATATGTGTTGGTGGGGATGGAACCTTACTCAAAGCATTCCACGAATGGATTGATCGTATTGATCGTGTCGCATTTGTCGGAATACACTCAGGGACACTCGGTTTTTCAACGGATTATACCATTGATCAATTAGACCATTTCATTGATGACGTAAGCACTAAAACACCAAAAATTGAACATAAGAGAATTCTAGAAGCCGTATGTTACAACGATAGTAAATCGTTCACAGTCCATGCTCTTAATGAGATTCGAGTAGAGAATATTGTGAAGACTCAAGAAATGGATGTCTTTATTGATAATGAATTATTTGAAACATTCAGAGGAAATGGTATGTGTGTCAGTGGCCAATATGGTTCCACGGCATACAATAGATCCATCGGTGGAGCAGTAATTTTCCCCGGTCTTGATTTGCTTCAAATTACTGAAATTTCCGGGATTCATCATCGACATGCTCGCAGTCTTGATTCACCACTCATACTGGCACCTGAGACAGAGATAAAGCTTGCTCACAGTGATTTTGAACACGCACTGCTTTGCTATGACCATTTACACATTCACTTAGATTCAATTCATGCGATTGAAATATCATCGTATAAAAAAACAATGCGCTTCGCTCGATTCAATGAGATTGCTCACATTGATCGGCTCAACGCACTGTTCTAAGAACTAACGTAAAGGGATAAGAATTAAATTAGGATCATAATCGGTACTCGTGTTAATAACAAGAGTATCAGAATTCTTTGTATTCAAATCAATCGAGAATATTCGTGCTCTTGCATCATTCAGTTCGGATGGTGTGAGAGTTTTTTTATCTTCAAGATTCTCTATGTAGTTATGGAATGATGCGGGATAAGTTACGCCATGGTTGAAATTATATTCATCTTGGTTAACTATATAGTGATTAAAGTTAGTTGGAGTCTCCCCCTTCGTATACCTCTCAATGAATCCGATTGTTGCTGGAAAGCGATCATCGATATTGATTTGGTAAATATGATCTTTATGAGTATACAGAATAACATATCTTAGTGTTGCCTGAGTAGACAAAGACTCTACCCTTAGATACTCCTCTTTAAGGGTGGTTAGTATAAGGTCGAAATCAACGGAATACTCTTTATCCATAACCCCTGAATATAATTTTACATCAAGAGTAGGTTTTGTTGCATCAAAGAGAGGTTGTGACTTCAAACGAATGGAATTAAGATCCAGTAATTGATAAGCAATATCATATGTATTTACTGGTAGGCGATAAGAACGAGTTACTTTCTTACCATTCTTAAGGCGATATTGAAATGTAAGATTACCACTTTCATATACAGAATCGTTCGATAGGTAAGGTGATTCATAGTAAAGCGGCTTGATAAGTCTGTTCGTTTCTTTGAATATTCTCACATAGGCGTGGTGAACATCCATCACTTTTTTGATTTCAGTAATTTCACTAATGATATATTTCTCATTAATTGTTTCTGAGAACAGTGGGTCATCGTAACCCAAATTAGAAGTTACCATTATTGAGTCAATATCATCAACATCGGGTATAAAATTAGAGTATCCAAAGCCTTGAGTGACATAAATTATAGTCGTTAGTAGCAGTGTTGATATCGCAATAATACTGTAACGTTTCAAAGACTTTGTTAGTCTTTGAAAACTTCGTTTTCGAATCGTATCAAGAATGACATAAACTACGAAAGTAAAGAGTACTGGAATCAATAAGTTTTGTATCGCAAGGAACTTCCAAGGACTTTGCCTATCAAAAGAAAAGACAGATAGTGTAAATACCAAGAGGAAAGCGATAAAAGTTGAACTCACAAGACTGAAGAAATAACGGTTATTAAACGGTAACTCAGATCTCTCGGAGCGCCATCTTTCATACAGATGGATTGTGACTGCAGTGAAGATCATGTTTGCAACTAACCAATAGAGAATTACCAAAATTGGACTGATATTAGAATTATTAAAAATGAGTAGTTTGAATAGTGCAGCTGATGGCGATATAAACATTAGAAGGTTGGATGATGACAGTGATTCTACTCCGACGATGAACGTAGAAGCAAATATCTCAAATGCGCCATATGCAATATAAGGTGCAAGAAACATAATGATTGAATAGATAATTGAATCCGATGTCGTACCAGTATTCATAATTACAAAGTGAGTCGGTGCTTGAATTACGGCAAACAACAGAATTGCTTTTACAAATAACGTAAAGTGAGCTAACTCAACACTCAATCCTTGAAATAGATAAAGTAAGATGTATCCACCCCAATACGAAATCGTAAATGGAATCACAATGAATAAGAGTGATGTAATCATTTGAGTTATGAATAAGTCTTTACGTTTAATCGGAAGAGCATGCATAAAGTCTACAGAGCGCTTCGATGTTAGATAGTTAAAGAAGATTAGGGGTGTTGCGAGCAGTAGGAATACTGTAGCAATAAAGAGTAGGGGTAAAAACTCAGTACCCGTTGAATCGAAGTAAATTGGAGTATCTGAGATAATTCTTACGATAATCGCAAACGGAAAGGTAATGGATAGTAATATTGAAAAGATAATTAAGAGATTCTTTTGCTTCTTAAACGTATTGCTCATAAGATCAAAGTTAATGCGTGCACTGAATAATCGTTTCATATTATTGTTCCTCCATTTCTAGTCTAAATATTTCATCTAAAGATAAATGATTGTGTTCCACGATGATTGGATTCAGATTATTGATAACCTGATTGATCTCTTCTAAATCACCCTTTAAGACAAGAGTAAAGATTCTGTGACTTCCAGATACACTGTAAGGATTCAAAGCATCAAAGATGGATGCATCGGTGTCCTTATCAAAAGCGAGTTGAAATTTATGATATGCAATATGAATGTCATCAGTCTTCTCATTTAAAGTAATACCTTTATTATTCACAAGAATAATGGAATCACAAATATCTTGTATTTCACCCATACTGTGAGACGTGATGATAATAATCATATTCTGACGGTCTAATTGTTGAACGATGCTTTGTTTAAGCTTAAAGCGCATTAGAGGGTCAAGGCCATCAAAGGATTCATCCATGAGTAAGATATCTGGTCGAGCCGCAATCGCAATGATAAGGGCAGCTTGTCGTTTCATTCCTTTTGAGAAAGATGAAATGAGTTCATTAGGGTTAATGCTAAAGATAGTAACTAACTCATCATAATAATCATCATCAAAATTCTTATAGAAAATCTTAACGTAGTTCTTCATATCATTCAGCGTCGATTGATTGAAGAAATAAGGGTCATCACCCAGGAAATAGATGGACTGCTTGATTTCATCATTATCGAAAATATCATATTCATTAACGGCTACCACGCCTGCATCTGCTTGGATTACTCCTGCAATGAGTCGTAGAATCGTAGATTTACCGGCCCCATTGGGTCCGACAAGACCTAAGACAGTGCCATTATCGATTGTGATGTTGATGTCCTCAAGAATGAGGTTATCTTCATATCCCTTATTAACATTAATTAGTTGTATCATGTGAAGCCTCCTTAATAAGATCTATAATATCCTCTTGTGATTCCCCCAATTCAATCAGCTTACGATAAACTTCCATAAAATCATCGCGTACTTGTTGTTTCAAAATAGAGATGCCTTCGCAGTCCTCATTAATGAAGGATCCTTTGCCAGGAACTGAGTAGGTGAGCTGGCGAAATTCTGATTCCTGATACGCTTTAGAAACTGTGTTTGGATTAATACCTAACTGTTTAGCGAGTGTTCGAACGGGGGGTAATTGGTCATCGGGTTTAAATACACCCAAGGCAATAAATTTCCCGATTTGATCCACGATTTGTTCAAAAATCGGAACGGTACTTCTTGTTTCAATTGTAAACATAAACGCGCCCCCTGTACTATCTGTACCCATACAGTATCACACAGAAGACGTTCAATCAAGAATTAAATGCCAAATTCACTAGATAGAGGCTAAAATGTGGTAAAATCTATAAGGAGGTTTTGTATATGTATGATGTAATTGTAGTAGGTGGCGGGCATGCCGGAGTTGAGGCAGCATCTGCCGCAGCTCGAATGGGCCAAAAGACAGCGTTATTTACGCTTAATATCGATCGCATTGCCGCAATGCCATGTAATCCATCCATCGGTGGACCTGCAAAAGGTATTGTTGTACGCGAAATTGAAGCACTGGGCGGAGTTATGGGTAAAATTGCCGACAAAACAGCACTTCAATTCAGAATTTTAAACTCAAGCAAAGGACCAGGAGTTCAATGCTTACGAGTTCAATCAGATAAACTAGCATACTCACGAGCGATGAGAGATGCTGTTTTAAACGAACCCGGAATTGAAATCGTTCAAAAAATGGTTGAAAGAGTTGTAGCAGAAGATGGTGTTGCTACTGGAATCATGTGCGCAAATGAAGAATTTATTCCTGCAAAAACGGTCATCATTACTTCAGGAACTTACATGTCATCAAAGATTATGCTTTCATCAACCGTTACTCACAGTGGACCAGAAGGAGAGCCAACGACTAATAAACTCTCAGAATCCTTGAGAGCTCTTGGACTAAATACATTCAGACTCAAAACTGGAACACCCGCAAGAATCTATACAGACAGTATCGATTTTTCGAAGACAATCTTACAACCAGGAGATGAAGCACCCTACTACTTCTCAAATAAGACTAAAAAAGAAGATGTAATTAAAGAACAGTACCCATGTTACCTTACATATACAAACGAAGAAACACATAAAATCATTGCCGCAAACTTGGATAAATCAAGTATGTACTCAGGAGTCGTCGAAGGCGTTGGAGCACGTTACTGCCCATCAATCGAAGATAAGATTGTTCGATTCGCAGATAAAGACCGACACCAAATTTTCCTAGAACCAGAATCAGCAGAACTTGACACAACATATGCACAAGGACTTTCATCATCCTTACCAGAAGATGTTCAAGATCAAATGATCAGAACTGTACCAGGACTTGAAACCTGTAGAGTTCAAGCATATGGATATGCGATTGAATACGATGCAATTGATCCAATTCAACTCAAACCAAGCTTAGAAATTATGACTGTAGAAAACTTATTCACAGCAGGTCAAATTAATGGAACATCAGGTTATGAAGAAGCAGCTGGCCAAGGACTCATCGCTGGTATTAATGCAGCTCTTAAAAACCAAGGAAAAGAACCACTAATCCTAAAACGAGATGAAGCATACATCGGAGTCATGTTAGATGATCTTGTTACAAAAGGGACACTAGAACCTTATCGACTCCTTACATCACGAGCAGAATATCGTTTGTTATTACGCCACGATAATGCATACCGTAGATTATCACACTTTGGACACCAAATTGGCTTGTTGAGTGATGACGAATATGAGATGATAGAGGCAGACATAAAAGAGATTGATGCTTTTATTGAACTCAGTGATACGATTAAGATCCCGCATACGAAAGAATTCGAAGCATATTTTGAATCGAAAAATTCTCCGTTTACAGCACATGACCTCAGCATTAAAGATGCAATCAAGCGCCCAGGCGTCGAACTTCTTGATGTTTTAAACATTCTCGAGATGGATGTTCGTCACGATTTAGCATTCCAAATGCAAGTGGAAATTAAATATGAAGGATACATTCGTAAAGCACTCAAAGAAGCAGAAAAACTCCACCAAATGGAGAACATAAAATTACCTGAAACAATTGATTATGATAAAATTATCAACCTTTCAATTGAGGGCCGCCAAAGACTACAAATGGTTATGCCATTAACCGTAGGACAAGCATCCCGTATTTCAGGCGTCAATCCCGCAGATATCGCAATATTAGCAATGACACTTAAACAAAAGGAGGCATAATATGCGAATAGGAACGATTGGTAGTGGAACGATAGTTGAGCAGTTCATTCAACACGCACGCTTAGTGGAGGGTGTTGAATTTGGAGCTGTATATTCAAGAGATCATGAACGTGGTGAAGCATTTGCGAAGAAAAATAATATTTCTAAGGTGTATACGTCACTTGATGACCTATACAATGATTCAGACATTGATTTCATTTACATCGCATCACCAAACAGTCTTCACTATACACAAGCAAAAGATGCTCTATTAAAAGGGAAGAACGTTATTATCGAAAAACCCTTTGCAGGAAATGAAATGAGAGCCAGTGAATTAATGCGAATCGCTAAAGAGAAAAAACTATTTTTATTCGAAGCAATTTGTAATGTTCACATGCCAAACTTCAGATACATTAAAGATAATTTGAATGAAGTAGGAAACATTAAATTAGTTCAATGCAACTACTCACAGTACTCAAGCCGATTCGATGCATTAATGGATGGCGAAGAACCCAATGTTTTCTCACCGAAATTTTCTGGTGGAGCGCTGGCGGATATCAATATTTACAACGTTCATTTCGTTGTTGGACTCTTCGGTATGCCGAAAGATGTGGATTACATTGCGAATCTACACCCAAACGGAATTGATACATCAGGAATTTTAACCATGACATACGACGACTTTCT
>JAAYNU010000206.1 GCA_012520695.1 Erysipelothrix sp. | reverse complement strand
ATCAACGTTGGTCATCGTTACCAAGAATCACTCAACTCAGAAACATTTGGAATCACATCAAAAGATGTTAAAATCGATTTCGCACAAGCACAAAAATGGAAAGATGACAAAGTAGTAAATACTTTAACATCTGGAGTTAGCATGCTTCTAAAGAAAAACAAAGTTGAAGTACTTAAAGGAACTGCTTTCTTTAACGATACTCATCAACTTCGCGTTCTTGATGGTGACAATGCACAGTCATACACTTTCAAAAATGCAATCATCGCAACGGGATCACGCCCAATTGAAATCAAAGGTTTCAAATATGGAAAACGCGTTATCGATTCAACCGGAGCACTTAACCTTACAGAAATCCCTAAGAAATTAATTGTTGTAGGGGGCGGATACATCGGTTCTGAATTAGCAGGAGTTTATGCTAATCTAGGAACTGAAATCACAATCCTTGAAGGATCACCATCAATCTTGCCACAGTTCGATAAGGACATGATCAAGCTTGTTGAAGACAACTTCAAATCAAAAAATGTTTCAATCGTAACAAATGCTATGGCAAAAGAAGCGAAAGAAACTAAGGACGGAGTTGCAGTAACATATGAAGTAGATGGTAAGCCAGCAACAATCGAAGCTGACTATGTACTAGTTACTGTTGGACGTCGCCCAAATACAGACGATCTAGGACTTGTTGTCGCTGGTGTTAAAACTGACGAACGTGGACTAATCACTGTAGACAACCAAGGACGCACAAGCCAAAAGCACATTTTCGCAATTGGTGACGTTGTTCCTGGACTCGCACTTGCTCACAAAGCAAGCTACGAGGCAAAAGTTGCAGCAGAAGTTCTTGCTGGAAAAGACGTAGTCATTGACTATATCGCAATTCCTGCAGTATGTTTCACAGATCCGGAACTTGCATCTGTTGGATATACTGAAAAAGAAGCAAGAGACCTAGGGCTCAATGTTAAAGTTTCTAAGTTCCCATTCGGAGCTAACGGACGTGCTTTATCATTAGACCAAACTGAAGGATTTGTACGTTTAGTATCTGATAAAGAAACTGGACTACTCCTTGGTGGACAAGTTGCTGGAGTCGGCGCAAGTGATGTTATTGCAGAACTTGGACTCGCTGTAGAGGCTCGCATGAATATTGAGGATCTTTCCCTAACAATTCATGCTCACCCTACATTGAACGAAACAATCATGGATGCTTCAGAGCTATCCCTTGGATTGCCAATTCACATTTAATCAAACTTCCTTCGGGAAGTTTTTTTATTATGAAAAACGAATTCCATTCATTGATATTCTAATCAAGGTATATGAGGTATAATTGTAGTATTAATAATCCAACAAGGGAGTTACAAATATGGCAAAACAAAGAGTCCACAAATTTGAGTTCGCAACACTGTTCGATTCAATCTGCAGTGCCATCCATCCATTTGAAAAAGATATCATTATTGAGTTCAATGATGGGTTTTGGGTTGATGGATTCGACCACAATAAGAAGTACATTGATACATATCGTTCTTTTGAAAGTAAAGTACGAATCGTAGAGATTTCAAAGGTAAGAGTTCTCACAAGTAATCATATGAATGTATCATGGGAAGATTTAATTGAGTCCGTAAATGAAGGGAGAATTCGATTGGAGTTTCTAGCAGAACTCAGAGAAGAAAAAGAAACAGTTCTTAAATGTGATATCCTACGCAACAATCAAGAAAACGAAACGATCTTTATCCGCTTTGAATGCAAGCGCATTGTTAAGACATTTAAGAAAGCTGATTACACT
>JAAYNU010000205.1 GCA_012520695.1 Erysipelothrix sp. | reverse complement strand
ATATAATTGTGTAAAAGTAAAAAAAGCCATAGAGCCTCTGTTATTATGTTAGTAACCAAACAAACATAAGGAGATCTCTATGACACAAATCAATTTTACTTTAGATTCGGAACAGATTCAAGACATCATTTCAAATAGTGGTGCCAATGATCTTGCGAAACAAATGCTGGCGACAATTTTCAATCAATTAATGGAAAAAGAACGTGACGAATATATCAATGCTGATAGCTATTCGCGACTTGACGATCGTGTCTCGTCGCGAAATGGTTACTATGAGCGAACTTATACAACGAGAATCGGACGGCTCGAATTGATCGTTCCTAGGACACGCGATGGTGAATTTTCTCCGTCTGTGTTTGAACGATATAAACGTAATGAAAAAGCGCTGCTTGCTACTATGTTAGAAATGTATGTTCAAGGTGTCTCAACTCGTAAGGTTTCAAAAGTTGTTGAAGAGCTTTGTGGCGCATCGGTTTCAAAATCCTTTGTTAGCACATTAACAAGCGAACTTGATTCTATGGTTGCTTCTTTCTTGAATAGACCTCTAGAAAGGAACTATCCATTCATATTTAGTGACGTAATTTATATAAAGGTGCTAGAAAATCGGAGAGTAGTATCAAAGGCGTTCCATGTTATTCTAGGCGTTAATGACCTTGGAGAGCGTGAGTTGCTTAGTTTTTCAGTTTCAGATACTGAGTCATATGAATCATGGAAACAACTCTACACAAGCCTGATTGATCGCGGTCTCGCAGGTTTGAAACTGGTTATCTCTGACGCACACAAGGGTGAAGTAGCCGCCATAAGAGATATCTTCGGTGGTGTCGCATGGCAAAGATGTCAGGTGCACTTTATGAGAAATGTGTTTGATAAGCTTCCACGAAAGAATACAGAAATGATTAGGGATGAGCTTAAAGTTCTATTCAAGACAAATAACATTGAGATTGCACGTACCCTTAAAAACAGTATTTGTGAACGATACTCAGAAAAATATAGGAAAATGACAGAATGCCTTGATGAAGGATTTGAAGATGGTTTTCAATATTGCTCAATCGAAGAAACGAATTACTCGCGAATAAAAAGCACGAACATGCTAGAGCGCGTCAATTCTGAAATCAGAAGAAGAGAACGCGTTGTGAGAATCTTTCCAAATGAGCAATCGGCACTTAGGTTGATAGGAGCAGTATTAATCGACATCCATGAAGACTGGCAATCGAGTGCAAGACAATATATCAAATTTACCGATGCAACAAAAAAGTGGCTTGATTAAAGCCACTTACTAACATAATGCATTTTACACAAGATTCTGGACTTGACTAGAGTTATCATCGCAGAAATATTGACAGATTCAGTCACACTTAAAAGAACGTTATTATTTCGTTTTCTTAAAAAGTATTGTATAATTAAATTATCTATCTGAAGATAGTCTGATTAGTAGACACCGAATAAATTACTTTCAATAATTTATTCAAAGAAGCAACTAGCGCAACCTTATGAGGTTTTCCTTGTTGCTTTTTCTTTGCATAAAATTCTGTTATCACTGTATTATGTTTCGTTTTTAAGCGAAGATGGCAAGACGTGGCCAAATAAAGAATTGTCCGCAAAATTTTATTCCCTTTCTTCGATATATTAAGATGCACGCCGTCACGGGTTCCCGATTGATAGATATGTGGGTCTGTGCCAGCATAAGCTATCAATTGTTTCGATCCCTTGAATCGTTTGATATCACCAATCTCGGCCACAATTCTTGATGCAAGATTCTCTCCAATTCCAGGAATACTACAAATGAATTCGAAGTAATCCGTTTGCTTCGCAAGTGCTATTAGATCTTGAAGAATCTTATTACACTTCAACTCAAATAGTTTAACTGTCCCCAAAAGGTCTAATAGAATATCACAATCAATATCCGTGGCGTAACAACCTGAACAGCAGTTGTTTACATAGGCTAATATTTTTACGGCCTGTTTGTCACAGTATGCTTCTGTATGGTGAGTGTCTTTTATCAAGCACTTCTTGATCGACTGAATTTTCTGCTTTTTAACCGTATCAGGGTGTTTGTACTTGATAATCACCGCTGTGGCAGTATCGGAATATATGTTTGAAAATAATTTTTTGTAACCCGGAAATACAATATCGAGTTTCGCATTATAGGAACCCTTAGCCTTTACTAAGTGGACTAAAGTGTCCTCGTAGTAGCGACTCAGTTGTCTCATGTCATTGTAGTGCGACTCTGTAATCAGTTCTACCATCGTGTCTTTAGCATCTGCCGTAAAATACGCTTTAGCAATTGTGCGACAGTCCTTCTTATCTGTTTTAATACTTCTAAGGGACTGCTTTCTAATCTTCGCTGAGACTAATGGATTAATCATCACAAAGGGAATTAATGCATCCTTTAAATATTTTTGTAACCCTCTATGATAAATCCCGGTCGCCTCAAAGACCACCACAGGATTATCTAAAGAATCGTACAATATTCTAAGATCTGAAAATCCTTCAAGTGTGTGTTCAATGATATTTACTTTAGACAGTTTATTCAACTGTGCATCAAATGCTTGAATGTGACTACTATCTTTTGACACATCCAAGGAAATACAATTTAGATATTTCATTCTGTTTTCTCCTTTCGTTTTTGCATTATTTGCATCATGGCATCATTCATCTCTTTCGTCTTATTTTCGTTATTGATACAAGGATCATGGAGTAATCCAATACCTTAATTAGTTATAAACAAGTTCTGATCGAGTGAAGAATTCGGACATTTTCTTTTACGAGAATATGATCTCAAAAGACTCCTCGTCCTTATTCCACAAGCAGTCTGTCTATGCCTAGACAGAAAAAGCCGAGAGCAGATACTCCCGACTTGGTAATATGTAGGCATCATAGCCATTCAAAACCTCGCAGTTCATGACTGCACTGACTATGAATTGCCCACTTACATTCTATACCATTATTTAATAATGATAAAGAAAAGTCAGAAGTACTTAACTCCTAACTTTAGTATACGAAAAAGAATCCTTTGATTTCTCCATGTTCGAAGCGAAGTCATCATACGATAAGTCATCGCGCTCAAATTGGGT
>JAAYNU010000204.1 GCA_012520695.1 Erysipelothrix sp. | reverse complement strand
TATGATTCCAATGATTCTACATCTTCACCACTTGTGATCGCGCCAGCATAGAATGATGCTTCGAATAATGCGGCAGTTTTACCGTTGATGATTTCTAAGTATTCTTTCACACTTAACTTACTGTTTCCATTGTTGAGGTGTTGGTTTAATTCCCCTAATGAGAGTTCAACCATATAAGTTGAGAGATCATAATCAACATATTGATTCTTATCTTCAACTCGATTCATAAGATTCATTGCGACTGCTAATAAATAATCACCACAAATGATTGCGGTTTTTCGGCCGTATTCTTTATGGAGTGTCACGATGCCTCTTCGCGTATCTGCTTCGTCCATCACATCATCGTGAACAAGACTGGCAAGATGAAGAATTTCAATGGAGCTCGCGAATAAGACTGCATCATGTGAAATACTCATGTCTTCTTGTACTGCAGCACTGAGAACCGACAATGCTCGGATGTATTTACCTTGAGCCTGTGATAAGTGCTTAGTATAGCGCCGTATGATTAAAGGGGAGGTTGATAATACCTTATCAACCTCCGCCTTAACATACCCTAAATTTTGATTAATAATTTCCATAGAAAGCTACCTCAACTAATCGTGATATAGATACCACTTGCTGGCAAACTTACGATTCGCCCACCAAGTTTTTAACTTAGGCATTACCCAGTAATCAAGACCCAGTGTATTACCACCAAATAGGATAGCAATAGCTGCTGGTAACATCCAGAAGTTAATTAAGTAAAGACCTGTTGTCATTAAGAACATCAATTGTAGACCGATCGAGATACCACCAAATAATGTCGTGAATAACCCAGCAATTAGTGCAAGACCAATTGCGATTTCAAGAGCAACAACCATGTATTGCATAAAGATTTGCATTGCATCTGAACTAAGGATAACGTTATCAACGAACCAGTTCATCAATGGAACATTAACACGGAATGCCATTTCATCAAGTTTTGATCCAATAAGAGTTTCAGCACCCGATACAAACCATGTTTGAGCAACGAAGAAATCAAGGTTTACAAAGATTGAACCAGCTCCAGCAGCTCCACTACCTGTAGCACCAGCAGCAGCATCTGCCCCTGTTGCTCCAGCAGCAGCGTCACCAAAGTTACCAAGTCCTAGACCTGCATACCATGAGTTAGCACCACCGAAGAATGTTTCAAGATGAGCTTTCCCATCAAACCATTTTTCAGTAAAGATTTTGAAGAGTCCTTCATACAACCAAACAATTCCTAACCAAACACGAATGAAGACAAGTAAGAAGCTTGGAGTTCTATTTGATAAGTGACCACCCACGAATGAGCGACGGTTACGAATTGTGAAGAATTCAGCTTTTAAATATGAGAAACATTTGTTGTAACCTGCAACTTGTACAAAATATACAAGGTTAATAAAGTGTTTTGAAAGCATTGCTAAGAATGAAGGTAATGCGAACATGAATTTAGGGAATCCTACATGCGCAACACCGTAACGACCACCAATACATACCATCATACCGTGGAATGAAGGTTTGTATTCTTTCATGTCCCCGCCTTTAATAGCAGCAGTGATGTTCTTTGCAGCAGTTCCTGCTGAGTGTTCAGCATTCTCAACCATTTGTGGAACTGGACGTTCTTCGCCCTCCACAACGTAATACATATTATCACCGACAACATACACATCTTCACGGCCTTTAGCACGTAAGAATGAATCTGTTTCGATACGACCACCGCGTTGTGCAGCGTC
>JAAYNU010000203.1 GCA_012520695.1 Erysipelothrix sp. | reverse complement strand
GCGATTTCATTGATGAGAAGTTCCTCATAAAAATACTCATCAAGGACTAAATCGTTCTGTTTCGCATAGCTTAGAATCGCTTCATATCCTATGTAACGCGTATCGAAATCACCATGGTGGAAGTAAGTTAAGTAATTTCCTGCTTCCTTAATCTTTAATTTAGTGCGAGTATCAAACTGTAGATCACTCACATAGAGATAGTCATAATCATCGTAGAGTTTGTCTTCGATGGAGGATCTTCTGACCATGAGACCGACAGAGCTTGTTTGAGTAATATCTTTTTCGATACAGAAGTTCGTATAGTCCTCCAGATAGGTCATGTTGTCTTGTCGTTTATCAGAAGCGATTAAGGGTTCTTCTTCACGGTAAATGACATGGCATATGTCCGGTTCGAATTCGAATGCGGTATGGATGGTTTGGAGGGTGTGCTCGAGGAAACTTTTGGACTGTTTCACTTTGGTCATGAGCTCTTCTAGGGTATCGAGTCTTTGTGTCAAAATATCAGTGAGTTTCTCAGGGGAGCGCTCATCAAGATAGATTTTGATCTCGCTTAAAGGCATTCCTAAATCCTTGAGGAATGTGATGACGATGAACGCATAGTATTGGTGATAGGCGTAGTAACGATAGCCATTGCTATCATAGGTATCGGGCTTAAAAAGACCAATTTCATCGTAGTAAAATAGGACGTGCTTTTCGACATTCGCGAGTTTTGCGAATTGTCCTGTCGTTAGTTTATTCTCTTTTGTACTCATATGTATCATTTTCCTTGACTATAAGGTAACCTTATACCTTATTATAACTCAGGTATCGTTTTATGTATAGGAGGTAAAATTAATGAAACTTATAATAAAATATATTAAAAAACACAAACTATTGTTTGTATTGAATCTTGTTGGTATCTTAGCATTTACACTGACAGAATTGGGAATTCCAACCATCATGGCGAACATGATCAACGAAGGTGTTTCCAGTAAAGACTTTGGCTTCATCAAGTCACAAGGCTTCATGCTTTTAATGATTGCGGTTGTGGGAGGACTTGGATCGATCTTAATGTCCTACACCTCATCTCGCATCGCATCGCGTATGACACGTGATATTCGCTTGGACATGTTCAAGAAGTCACAAGAATTCTCACACTCAGAATACAATGAGTTTGGTGTGTCTTCAATGATTACGCGTGTTTCTGGTGATGTTTATCAATTGCAGTTGTTTACACAAATGCTTTTAAGAATGGGCTTGAACTCACCGATTATGATCGTTGCTTCTGCATTAATTATTTTGAATACGAACACAACACTCGCATTGGTCATGAGTCTTTCGATTCCATTCATTCTCTTGGTTGTCTTTATGGTAGGGAAGCTTTCAGGTCCCTTATCTCGTAAACAACAATCCCTTATGGATATTCTTAACCGAATTACGCGTGAGAATATCACAGGAGTTCGAGTCATTCGTGCGTTTAGAAAAGACAAAGATGAAACACATCGTTTCTCAATGACAAATAAAGAATACTCAGAAGTATCTAAGAAACTATTCAGAGTTATGTCACGAGCAGAACCAATGTTCTTCTTCATCCTTAATGTCTCATCCTTATTGATTGCATTCTTTGCATCCAATATGATTCAAGCTGGAAATCTCGAAGTCGGTACATTAGTAGCCTTCTTTGAATATCAATTCCAAGCCTTATTCAGCTTATTACTATTCAGTATTGTCTTTATCATGTACCCACGTGCTGCTGTAAGTGCGCGCCGTATTTCAGAAGTACTTGATACAGTTCCTTTGATTCAGAATCCAGAAAATGGAATTAAGGATTCAGGTGATGTTGCGCCATCAGTCGTCTTTGAAAACGTTGATTTCGCTTATCCTGATTCAGAAGCTAAAGTTCTTACAAACATTAACTTAAGTGCTAAGGTCGGAGATACAGTCGCATTCATCGGTTCAACCGGTAGTGGTAAATCAACATTGATCAACTTAATGGTTCGTTTCTATGATGTCACAAGCGGTCGCGTACTCGTTGATGGTATTGATGTGCGTGATTATGATTTATATGCACTTCGAGATAAAATTGGATTCATTCCACAAAAAGCACTTCTATTCAGCGGTAGTATTTCCGAGAACATTCGTTACGGTAAAGAACACGCCCTTGATAATGAAGTTCAGGATTCTGCTTACCTAGCATCCGCGGATGCATTCATCCAAGCTAAACCACACAAATATGATGAGTGGTTGAGCGAAGGTGGATCCAACGTATCGGGTGGACAAAAACAACGATTAAGTATTGCGCGTGCCTTAGTGCGTCGTCCTGAGATTTATATCTTTGATGATAGTTTCTCGGCGCTTGACTACAAGACCGATGCTTTAATTCGAAAAAACCTCAAGAAAATAACAAAAGATTCAATTACCTTTGTGGTTGCACAGCGCATCAGTTCCATTGTGGACTCTGACACGATTGTGGTTATGAACGAAGGCGAGATTGTGGGTATGGGAACTCACCTCGAATTGATGAAGACATGCCCAATTTATATTGAAATTGCGCAGAGTCAATTAAGTGAAAAGGAGATGGCACAATATGAAAACATTTAAAAAAATGTGGTCTTTCCTCAAACCCTACCGCGTTAAAATAGTTACCGCAATGGGGCTACTTGTATTAGCCGCAGTACTTACTGCAGCAGCTCCTTATATAGAAGGGCTAATGACAAGCCAGTTACAACGCGATGTACAGGACATGAATGCGGGTGTTGCAGGTGCACACATCCAAATCGATGTCATCCTTAAAATTATTGCAATTCTATTTGTAATCTATCTTGTGAACACTTCTTCACGTATTGCGCTTCAGTACCTCATCTCGGATTCAATCCAAGCAGCGATTTATGATATGAGAATGGCCGTTAAAGAAAAAATGACGACCCTTCCAATTCGTTACTTCGATCAACACTCCGCTGGTGATTTAATGAGTCGTATGTCAACAGACATGGAGGCCATCTCGGGTGCCCTCCAACAATCGTTCTCACAAGTGATGATGTCTCTTCTTAATATTGTGTTTGCGGTCATCATGATGTTTATTCTTGATACGAAAATGGCACTGGTTGGAATAACAATCATTCCACTATCCATAATCCTGTATCGCTTCATTACAAAAAGAACTCAAAAGCTCTTCAACCTCCAACAAGAATCATTGGGGCAACTTAACTCAGTCATTCAGGAGAAGTTCACGGGCTTTAATGAAATTAAACTCTATAACTACCAAGAAAATGCGATTGAGGATTTCTCCGTCGCAAACAATACACTGTGCGAAAACGGCTTTAAGGCAAACTTTACTGCCGGTCTTATTTCACCAGCTGTTTCCATGATTACTTACATCGTTATTGCGATCGTTGTCTTCATGGGAGTAATCAATGTTATGGAAGGCGTTATTGTGGTGGGTGCTTTACAAGCGTTCATTCGATACATCTGGCAAGTAAACCAACCCCTTGTTCAAATCACTAACTTATCTGGAACGATTCAATCATCGATTGCGGCAATGAACCGAATCTTTGATTATCTTGAAGAACCCGATGATGTGTATGATGTGGTTGAACCAACAGACATCACGAACTATAAAGGTGCTGTTTCGTTTAAAGATGTGAACTTCGGATACAATGAAGTTCCTGTTATCCAAGACTTTTCTGTGGATATTAAACCCGGAGAAATGGTTGCGATTGTCGGACCTACAGGTGCTGGTAAAACAACCATCATTAACTTATTGATGCGATTCTATGATGTGAATTCAGGAGCTATCTTAATTGATGGTGTTGATATTCGAAACATTCGCCGAGATGACTTGAGAAGTCTCTTCGGAATGGTGCTTCAGGATACCTGGTTATTTTCAGGAATGATCAAGGAAAACATTGCCTACGGTAAACAAGGGGCAAGTGATGAAGAAATCATTAACGCTGCGAAGCGCACCAATGTTCATCATTTCATTACAACACTTCCTGATGGTTATGATATGGTCTTGAATGAAGAGAGTTCAAACATCTCTAATGGTGAGAAGCAGTTAATTACGATTGCGCGTGCTCTACTTTCAGATCCATCCATCTTAATTCTAGATGAAGCAACAAGTTCCGTTGATACGCGACTCGATGCAATGATTCAAGAAGCGATGGCAACCTTAATGAAGGGTCGCACAAGTTTCGTTATTGCTCATCGTTTATCAACAATCCGTAATGCGGATAAGATCTTGGTCATGCGTGATGGTAACATCATCGAGATGGGTAACCACGATGATCTCATGGATCAAAACGGATTCTATGCTGATTTATACAATTCACAATTTGAAGATTACGAAGACTAGGTTTATCCCTAGTCTTTTTTATATGTGTGAAGAAAGTTTCATTTCGATTTATTTACTTGTACATAGACTTGTGTCATACTAATCATATTATTATGGAGGATTACATATGGTTCGATTTGCTAAAGAGGAAGATGTCCCAGCGATACAATTAATCGCAAAATTATCACTTGAAGATGCTTATACTAATTTATTGAGTGCCGAGGTGCGCGAACAATTTATCCAGAATTTTTATTCTCGTAAACTGATTGATGAACTTATTGAACACAAGAATGTGATGATGGTTAACTCTGATGCGGGAACGGTTGGTTTCGCAATCTATCAGAAGGAAGATGATCTATTAAGAATTTATGCTTTATACATCTTACCCGATCATCAACGAAAGGGAACTGGAACTAAACTTTTGGATGCGCTTATGGAGTATGCAAAGCGGGATTGTAACGGTATTGGAATTGAATTGGAGAGTGGCAACATGCGTGCTCAAAAGTTCTATAAACATGCAGGCTTTGAAGTTGAAAAAACGTATCCATCTGAGTTATTTGGTCAACCCTTAAAAATGAATTTTGTCGTCAAACGATTTTAAAAAAAGCCCAAGTGAGAAAATTCTCACTTGGGCTTTCTTTAGGACTTCGTACCGCAGGTACACTCGCCAGGACTGCATGCGCAGTTACCAAGGCATTGACATGTCAGTGTCTCTTTAAACTCTTTTGTATTAATGGCGCTCATGATAAGATTCTTATCATCTTCACTGAGATCATAATCTCGTATGATGCTCGCAATGGCACTACCACGTGTGGTACTACAAATTGAGTTCATAAGGTCTTGAGTACGATTATTGACACCAGATTGCTCGTCAATGGTCGCATGATAAATGAATTTATTACCAATCTTTTCAGTTTTAAGATAGCCTTTTTTAACAAGGCGACCCAGAAGTGTCTTAGTAGTTGCGTTTTCCCAGTCTTGGGTACTCTTCAATACTTCGCTCACACTCTTACTGCTTGCTTGGTCAAGGCTCCAAATGACGCGTAGTACTTCCCACTCTGCAGCAGATGCTTCGATGTTTTGTTTCATAATTCAATCACCTTTTCTATATATTAAGTTTACAGTTGTAATCAATTAAAGTCAAGGGTTTTGATTCATCAAATCATACTTTGAGATACCGTTAATGAATTAGAAAAACCGTTCATGTAAGAAAAACTACCGTTTGTGTAAAAGGGTGACCTAATCAAAGTGTAATTCAGTAAAGTTATTTCAAAGAGGGGTGGGGAGCATTATGTATCAAATAGCTTTTTATAATCTTAGTACCCACGATAATGAGGTTACCCGTAGTTTACTGGAGCTTTATGCAGCTTACACCGACAAGAAGATCCAAGTCACCAGCTTCTCGAGTGGTTATGATTTAATCTCAACTGATTCGGTTTATCACATCGTCATCGTTGATCTGACGGTTGATAGAGAAAATGCTTTGATCATTGCGAAGTCATTTTTAACACACAATACCTATTCACGATTGATTCTTCTATCGAATACCATTGATCACTACCAAGATGGATTCAAGATTGGTGCTAAGCGCTATTTTGTAAAGCCATTAGTAGCGGATCGTTTCTTTAATGATATTGATGAAGTTTTCTCTGATGTTATGAAACACCTATCATCAATTCGCATTGACGAATCAGTGGATGAACTCGTTTCGATGGATTCCATCATCTATGCGGAAAGTGAAAATAGAAAAGTTAAGTTTTATACTGAGAAAGGTGTAATCATCAATCGCGAAACCTTTGCCTACTGGCATAAGTTCTTTGCGAATACATCGATTGTACTCTGTTCAAGAGGATGCCTTGTGAACTTAAAACATATTCGTAAAGTCGAAGATACCACCATCTTACTCCATAACGGTAAAAGTATTCCTGTCTCACGAAGACTCAGAAGTTCAGTTTTAAGAAAACATGAAGCGAACCTAAAACAAAGATAGTTTATATTATTTGAATATTAAATAACAAAGGAATGTTGTTCTGTCGAAACAGAAATCATTCCTTTTTTG
>JAAYNU010000202.1 GCA_012520695.1 Erysipelothrix sp. | reverse complement strand
GACAAATCGGATACATTAAGGACACAATCTCCTAAGTTTAAACCTCTTTTTTGATTTACTTCTTCCACATCCACAAGACTCTTATAAATATCAACCGATGATTTTAATCTATTCACAAATGAAATAGCATTAATCATTCCCCAGATGAGTGATCCCGACAGATTTAGAACCACAATCAGTTCACTGATTCTAATCTGACCCGAATACATTAATGCACTCGCGATGATGAAAATAATGATTGTCGCCATTGAAGAAATACCATGGCTGATCAGTTCTTGGTTCTTGTTTAAACCGAAGAACTCCGCCTTTACGGACTCAAGACTTTCAATCTCATCGGAGAATCGGTTGAAGAACACTTTTTCACTTGCGAAACTCTTGATCGTTTTGAATCCTGAGATAAGATTTGAACTGAGAGTGTTAAACGATTGGTTTCTTTCTTGAGTTCGTTTACGCGCATCACGTACTTTGTTTTCAAAAAGCTTCGATACCATATATAGAAGGATGCTGGTTGTGAGACTTATTGTCGCGACTACCCATGAGTATCGAAACAGTAAGATAAAACTGAAAATCGAACTGAACAGTGCGAATCCAATATTCAAGACCGAGAGAAAGAAATCCTTCTCGAATAAGTTCACATCAGAAATCATGGCCGATTGATACACTTCCTTTTCAATACTTGAGAAGGATTCAATGTCTTTTCGCATGATTTTTTCATAGGCAAGTGATCGCACTGATTTCAAGGTATCACTCATAAAGCCAATGCGCAGCATACGCGAAGCCAACTGGATAAGAGCTGGTAAAATCATGAGAATTGCAGTCACCAATAAAATCGAAAGAACCTCCCCTTGTGATTCAGTCTCCAATACACTGAAGGCATGGGACATACCATAGGTAGAGATAATGTTGGTGGTAGAAGCGATTAATACCCCAAATACATAGAGAAACATTTTACTTTTTTTCTCAAATAGCAAGTCTTTTAATGACATAAGATGGCCACCTCTTTCTTGTAATTCTAAGATACCATTAAGAAAAATAATATCCCACTGATGTCATGTAAGATGTGTGATAACTCACTTAAGTTGCATTTCGCAAGAAAAAACTCGCCTAAGCGAGTTTCATCACAATTGATTCAAAGGGTTTCATACGCATCTCTTTTTCGAGCTTTGTATCTTTGCAGTTGGATAAGATTAGTGTTCCACCTGCAGGAAGTTTATACTCAACCTCTTTTTTATAGAAGTTATGCACAAACAATAATACTTCATCATCTAGTGTACGTGTGTACGCAAAGATTTGTGGATGATCAAGGTCTATGAATTCAATAGAACCCAGTGACCATGAAGGGTATTGTTTTCGATACTGAATTAACTTTTGGTAGTGATAGAAGATCGAATCAGGATCTTTAAGTGAATCCTCAACACTGACAAGTGCTTTAGAATGACTCAAGTCGAGCCAAGGAGTACCTGTGGTAAATCCGTGATTCTCACTGTTATCCCAGGGCATGGGTGTTCGACCGTTATCACGTGAGTGCGCCTCGAGTACTGCTAGTTTTCGGCTCACATCACCTTCAATAGTTTCATACGCGTTCAATGACTCAATGTCCTTATAGTACTTCAGTTCATTAAACTCAGCATTGGGAAGACCAATTTCTTCTCCCTGGTATATATAAACAATGCCTCGCATTCCTTGTATCGCAGTAGCCAGCATCTTAGCGGACTCCTTATGGTAATCCACAACATCACCAAAGCGACTGACTGATCGCGGTTGATCATGGTTGTTGAGGAATAAGGCGAGTAGTGCACCGCTTTCCTGAGTAGCAACTTGCCACTCAGCAAGGATTTTCTTTAGCTCAATGAAGTCAAAGGCTTTAGGGTGCCACTTCTTATTGTCCACATAGTCCACTTTTAAGTGGTGGAAGTTAAAGATGGTTGCCAGTTCATTACGGCCTGGGCTTGCATACTTTACGCCTTCTTCTAGTGAAGTCGAGCTCATCTCTCCTACTGTGAGGATGTTGTCTCGATTTCCAAAGGTATGGGTATTCAATTTATTGAGGTGTTCGTGGATGCGTGGTCCATCGGTATAGAATCGTCTACCATCCCATACATGATCATCTTCAAACACATCGGGTTTGGATACCAAGTTAATAACATCAAATCTCAGTCCCGTTATGCCTTTATCAAGCCAGAAGTTTACGATATCGCAAACTTCTTTGAAGACTGCTTCGTTTTCCCAGTTAAGGTCGGCTTGGGTTGTATCGAAGAGATGGAGGTAGTTAAGATTTAAGTCTTCTACATAGGTCCACGCTGGTCCACCAAACTTGGATTGCCAGTTCGTGGTTGTGTCTTTGAAGAAGTAGTAATCCATATACTTCTTATCGCCTGTTAGTGCTTTTTTAAACCATTCGTGTTCCGTTGAGGTGTGATTCAAGACCATATCGAGCATGATTTCAATCTTGTGCTCTTTTGCCTTCGCAATCAATTCTTCGACTGTTTCCATGGTTCCAAAGAGTGGGTCGATGGCACGATAATCCGCGACATCGTACCCATTATCATTTTGGGGACTGACAAAGAATGGTGTTAACCAAATCATGTCAACGCCCAGGAGTTCAAGATAGTCGAGTGAATCAATCACGCCTCTTAAATCTCCGATACCATCTCCATCCGTGTCCTTGAATGAACGGGGATAGATTTGATAGACTACTTTATCTGCGAATATATCATTATTGTGCTTCAACTTGTTTCCCTTTCCATACTGTTAGTGTGAACGGGATTACGATTGCGACAAGCGCAATGAGTCCGAATAACAACCACTTATCAGCATTGAATGACAGGAACCCTGGTAGTCCACCGACTCCAACACTGTTTGCCATAAGGCCAAATCCTACAGACATTACTCCTGCTACTGCAGAACCAATCATTGCCATGTAGAATGGGTAACGGTATTTTAAGTTAATCCCAAACATTGCGGGTTCAGTAACTCCAAGATAGCACGAGATAATCGCTGGAATGGAAACTTGTTCCTCTTCCTTATTTCCGCGGTGTAGGTACCAGATCCCTAGTACTGCAGACCCTTGTGCGATGTTTGAGAAAGCAATCATTGGCCATAGTAGTGTTCCACCAAAGTCAGCAGTAAGTTGGAAGTCAATGGCATTGGTCATATGGTGTAGCCCTGTAATTACGAGCGGTGCATAGAAGAAACCAAAGACTGCTGAGAATAGAACTCTGAATGAAGATGTAAGTCCTGTATATACTACAGTTGAAATCCATGATCCGATTACCCAACCGATTGGTCCAAGAACAACATGCGCAATCAAGACAGTAGGAATCAGTGCGAACATGGGTACGAATACCATTGAGATCGCATTAGGAATAATCTTCTTAAAGAATCGTTCGAGGTATACAAGGGTGAATCCCGCCATCATTGCGGGAATAACTTGCGCCTGATACCCTATCATTTGAATCTGTGTAAAACCAAAGTCCCATACTGGAATATCACCAGGGTTTGCTGTTGCGACACCGTATGCATTAAAGAGCTGTGGTGATACAAGTGTAATTCCGAGAACAATACCCAAGATTTGAGTTGTTCCCATTTTACGCGTAATCGACCATGTAACACCTACTGGCAGGAACTGGAAGATCGCTTCTCCAATGAGCCAAAGGAAATGGTT
>JAAYNU010000201.1 GCA_012520695.1 Erysipelothrix sp. | reverse complement strand
TTTGATATTGAAGTAGTAAGCACCAGCATGCTCTTCACAACACTAAGAAGTGAAGAACCCATTGATTACTTCACCGATCCAAGCGTTGATGAACTCCAAAGAAAACGCATTTCCAATAAGATCTTCAGACGCAGTCTAATCTATCTTGTGACGATCGCTATCATGGCATACAACATGGTCTCAATTGGACTTTATCCAGTCCTCACAAATAATACATTTCAAATGGCAATTGTTAGTTTTCTATTCTTCACAGTATTCGCATTCAATCAGATTTATAAATCATGGCAATTAAAGAACAACAAGATTGACGATTCACTGACTTTCAGATGGCGAGCAATAATCATTGACCCACTTACGCTAAGTATCTTTATATTTGTAGTTTGGGCAGTAGTGATTATCTTACCCATAAACAGTCTACACGTCGTAGCCATTTTAATCATTGGACTACTACTCCATACATTCATTGGAAAGACATCACTCACAAAGATCCAAAAATACGGCACATTCGCTCTTTCAATGATTTTAGGATTCATGATGGTTAACTATTTTATCGGCTCACCACTGATGAATTCAAGTCACGAACACATCATCAGTGAATCCTGGATTGCGGTTGAGGATTATCACTTTGATGAATCTGAAGAATTAACGATTTCACTACAAATTAAAGTAGATGACTTCAGAGACTACTTGGTCGGTGAATTTTACCACCGTCACGACATTCATGAAATGTTCATGCGCAATAAAAAAACGGAGACACTGGCCTTCGATGGTATGACATATTATGTTTATGAATCCGATGATTTCGTTGTGATCTCAACGGAACAAAAATCCGATGCTTACTACGCAAGTTTTAGAGGTCAGGATTAAGCGTTAATTGAACTTTCTTAGGAAATGTCTTCATGACTAGTTCATACGAATCAACAATCAACTTTCTCAAGAGTTCATCATCAAATCCCTCTTCATGAAAAACTGTAATCCAGTGACGCTTATTCATATGATAACCGGCAATGATATGATCCGGAAATTCCAGTCTTAAATCATCACCATCATGTGGCTTCACTTTTAATGAAATCATGGGACGATCGTTTAGAATACTCACCATCATGAATATCTTCCTCCCAATCAACCCCACCTCAACATCCCACTCCATTTTATATTCATACTCAGAGTTTGGTAAACTAAGACCAAACTCTTTTATGTCTGCGGCTTTCATAGATCCTCTGCGAGGAGTCGCGTCACTTTAATGTTTCCATCTACCATCGACACATGAGCATAACTCGGCTTTGAACCATCACGATTATAAAATAAGGAACCTGGATTAATCACCCTCACACCATCAATCTCTTCGTCCATATAGACGTGAGTATGACCCGTACACGCAAACGTACAATTACGTTTTTTTGCGCGCTCCACTAAATCTTTAACACGATTCCCATATTTTAAAGTATGACCGTGAGTAACATAGATAAGTGTTCCACCCAAGTTCACCACAAGCTCTTCGGGATACAATCCATAGGGATCATTATTACCCGTAACCGCATGAAATGGTTTCATTTGAGATGTACTTAATTCATTATCACCGCAGTGGATGAATCCAAGTGCATGAGGATACTTTTTAAGAATGGCTTCCATCTCGAACGTACTACCGTGATTATCACTTAAAACAATGAATTCCATTCTAAGACCTCCTCATCATAATTAAATAAAGATTTTATTTGATTCATAAGATGTGCTGGTTCACCACTTGTAAATACGGATGTTTTGCCCTCACCTGGTAAATAAAGTTTCTCTACAAACTGGCGAATCGGGAGTCTTGAATCAAGAATGATAGCACGTGATACAGTTTCAAACACATCGGACACAAGTGGATAATGAGTACATCCAAGAATTAGGTAATCTTGATTATAGACATCGTCATTAACTAAGTACTGTTTAATTGTATCTATATCTTCAAGATTCTCAATCAAGCCTACAAGATCAACCAAGGCCTTTTGGATTGTGAAACTAGATTGGAGAACTTTCTGATATGCACCTGAATCTACCGTTGCCTGCGTAGCAACGATACCCACGCTTGCGCCAATAGGCACTTGTGAAACAGTAATATCAATGATTCCCCATAAATTCATGTCTGGGAAGGATTCACGCAAGAAATCAAGCGCCACAGCAGAGACTGTATTGCATGCGATGAGCACAGAATCAATACCCGCTTGTTGGAAACGAAACATTGCTTCAAACGCAATTGTTTGAATCTCTTCTTTTGACTTATTGCCATACGGAGCATTCAATTGATCCGCAAACAAGACCATGTCCAAATCTGGGAAGGTTGTTTTCAATTCATGGTAGATTGAAAAACCACCCAACCCTGAATCATAAATCCCCAACGTTTTAATTTGTAGCATGCGCACTATCCTCCCAATCAATGTGTAGTAAATCATATAAATCCTGAGCACTTTCCAAAGGAATCACTTTCGCAAGCTCTTCAACACTTGCTTCCGTCATTTTCTTTAAGGTGCCAAACTCTTTGTATAATAGTTTCTGTCTTACTTTTCCAAGACCCTTCACTTCATCAAGAATTGATTTAGTCATGGCCTTTTTACGCAAACCACGATGATACGCAATAACATAACGGTGAACTTCATCTTGCATTTGAACTAAAAGAGAAAAGAGGGGTGAGTGTTTATCCACATCAATCTGTTCCCCACTCTCAAGAAGAAGAGCATGCGTTCGATGTCGATCATCCTTCACTAAACCACAGACTGGGATTTGAAGATCAAAATCACGCAAGATTTCTATCGCGGCTCCCAACTGCCCTTTTCCCCCATCCACAAGAATTAAATCAGGGAAAATACCATCTTCCTTAATCATTCGATAATAACGACGGTATAAAACTTCTGTCATCGAGGCCACATCATCATTGCCTTGATGCAATCGATAACGACGGTATAAAGACTTATTCGGTTCACCATCATCGTAAACAACACAAGCAGATACCGCGAAATTACCAGAAATATGAGAGTTATCAAATACTTCAATTCGATGAATCATACCGTCAAACCCTAAGATGGTAGATAAGTCCTTCAATGCCTCATCTTTAAAGACCTGTCTTTCTCTAAGAAGAGAGAACTGATCTTCCAATTGATTCTCAGCATTCTTAAGAGCAATATCCATAAGTGAACGCTTCTTACCCCTTTGGGCATGAAGCACTGAAGTCTCTAATAGTTCACTCAAGCCTTCGGTTTCCACTTCCATAGGAATATAGACCTGTTTTGGAATCGGTTGGTTCTGATAGAACTGAGCAATAAAGGATACGAATGCATCCATCGGTTCTTCCAAACATGCCTCAACAGCCATGGACCGCTCCAGTAAGCGTCCCCCTCGAACAAACAATCCAACAATCGCAATGAATCCTTGATAATAAGAATAATGAAACATATCAAAGTGCTCATTGAGCGTGAATTGTACCTGTTGGCGGTCGGATATATAATCCAGTGCCCCAAGCTTATCTTTATATTGTTGCGCTAATTCAAACTGAGTGTTTGCGCTCGCTTCCAACATCTTTTCATTTAAAGCATCTCTAAACTCTTTTACATTACCATTTAATATTTTAACCACATTCGTACGCCAACTCGCTAATTGCTCAACAGTGTATTCTGGTTTCGTTCGATTAAATTGAGAATAGATTGCCTGTGTATTCGGAAGGTATTCAAAGCCTACGGGCATTGAATCATTCAGAATGCTTGCCATGTTACGCGCTGCAGTCGCATCAGGATATGGACCAAAGTATTGAAACTTCGGATTCTGCTTGCGATCACGTGATACTGTAACAAGCGGTTCCCCTTCTCTGGGTAACCTTAAATAAGGATAGGATTTATCATCCATAAACAAGATATTAAAACGCGGACGATGTTCCTTAATGAGATTGATCTCTAGAATTAAAGATTCCTTCTCAGTCGACGTGATGATGATATCAAAATCATCGATCTGCGCAACCATGCGCGTTGTCTTGTGGTCATGAGCCCCCGTAAAATACGAGCTCACCCGCTGTTTTAATCGTTTCGCCTTACCAACATAGATAATTTCACCTTGTTTGTTCTTCATTAAGTAACATCCAGGTTCTAAAGGTAAAAGCGCTAGTTTTTCCTCAACGGTACTCATTTCAAGCTCACTACCGTTGCTCCCGAACCACCTTCTGAAAGGGATGCGAGTTCGAAGGAACGAACATGTTTATTTCTTCGCAAGGCATCATGAACCGCATTACGCAAGGTTCCTGTTCCGTGTCCATGAACAATTCTACACGTCGTTACTTTATGAATAACGCACTCATCGATGTACTTATCCACAAGTGGCAGTGCTTCATTAACGCGCTTACCAATCACATTCAATTCAAGTTTCATACTCGATACACTGGATACCGAGTGAGAGCGACGCACTTTACTGCGTTTCTTCACGACCGGTTCCGTTGCGAGTTTATCAAGTTTTGATAGATTTATGCTTACTTTTAAACCACCAATTGATACAAAGGCTGTTTTACGTTCAATTGATTCGACCGTACCAACTTGGCCCGTCGATTTTAATTTCACTCGGTCGCCAACTTTGATGGCCTCATCCACAACTTCAGTTTGAAGTTGTTTTATTTCCTTCACAAGAGATTGACGTAAGTCAGGGCGATGCGTTGTATTAAGAGTTTCAAGTTTAGTCTCTGCTTCACTTACAAGCGCATTTAAAATTTGATCGTTTTCTTCTAAGAGTTTCAAACGATCCAGTTCAAGTTGTTTCTCTGCTTCTTCTTTGGCACGTTCAAGAGATTCATATTCCTCTTTAAGTGTTTCTTTTTCTAATTCAAGTTCTTCCATCTTCTTTTCTTGGAGGACAATTTTCTCTTCCAATATTTCCATCAGATGTTCTGTTTCATACTGACTTTCTTGTTTATATTTAAAGGCCTGATCAATGATTCGTTCTGAAAGGCCCAATCGTTTCGCAATCGCGAAGGCATTTGACTCTCCCATGACATTTTCTCGATAGCGGTATGTCGGCATTAACTTTTGAAGGTCAAATTCAACGGATGATACTAAAATATCATCATATTGTGTTCCGTATTGTTTGAGTCGAGAGAAGTGTGTTGTCGCAACAACCCAGCAACCCACATTTCTAAAGTGATCAAGGATTGCCATTGAAAGACTTTCCCCTTCCAAAGGATCGGTTTGTGAACCCAACTCATCAAGAAGTACGAGTGATTTATTTGTTGCTTTCTCACTTACTTCAGTCATTGTTTCAAGGTGTGCCGAGAAACTGGATAGACTCTTTTCGATTGATTGTTGGTCTCCAATATCCACAAAGATTTGGTCAACTAGCATGATTTCAGCGCTCTCACAACAAATAGGACAGCCTGCTAAGGTCATCATAACTGAGAGACCAATTGTTTTAAGTGATACTGACTTACCTCCTGTATTAGGACCGGAAATAAGGATCATACGATGCGGTGGCATCATTTGATATGTATTGGGTACCACTGTTTTAGGATCAATTAAGGGGTGTCGTGCATTCACGATACGAAGTGAATCCGTTGTGAGTGTTGCGACGGTCGCATCATTCTTTTGTCCCCATGATGCTTTCGCAAAGATCGAATCGATTAGTGCTGCTGTTTCTAGGTTAGCTTCAAGTTGGAAGGATACTTCCGCAATCATTGAAGACGTAATCTGACAGATGCGCTCAATTTCTAAGCTCTCTTGGTTGTGAAGACTGCTTAACTCATTTTGGAAACGTGCTAAGAAGCTTGGTTCAAAATAAACGGATTGTCCACTTGCGGATGTACCATAGATGACACCATCCATTTTATTTTTTTCAGATGGCTTAATCAGAAATGTTTGACGACCGTTTTGAAGTGAGACGACATTCTCACTGAGCATCGCTTTATTCTTGACTAAGAATTCTTGTGTTTTAGAATCTATCGTTTTTTCGAGCGAGCGAATGGATTGGCGTATTTCAGTCAATTCCTTGGATGCGCGGTCTAATACGATGCCGTGCTCTCCGAAAGAATGTTCAATGTGCGCAATCAATTGGTCCTCTTCAACTAAGGATTCAAATAGATCATTCAGATAAGGGTAGTCTCCCTCAAAGGCAAAAAATTGTTTCTTAAGACGCGCTACTCCTTGAGCAAATCGTCCTACGTCAATGATTTCATCGACATCGAGTGTTGCTCCTTTTTTAGCGCGTGATAAGAACATACTGACGTCACTTACTCCACCAAAAGATAATGAACCGTTGATAATTGTTGCCTTCAGGGCATCTCTCATGCGGTCTAAGTCGCGGCTCACTTGGAGCTTTGAATAGACTGGAACTGTGTTTAATACAAGGTCCTTCCCTAAGGAAAAAGACGCATAGTGGGCTATGCGTTCAAGGATCAAATCAAATTCTAATCGTTGGCTTAAATTATTCATTGGTATTCAAATACTCCTGAATGTCATTAGATGAGAAGCCTTGTGATAAGAGCCATTCAACCATCGCATCCGTTTGTTCCGGTGTTAATGATTTATTCGAGAGAATACTTTGGATGGCTTCGTTTTTATCAACTGTTTCTTGAATTAAGTTGAATGCTGGAATACTAGCATCTGAAACATATTTAAGGAAACTTCCATCAACAATGTCTGCTCCGTTTTTCACAACCGGGAAAGACAGGAAGAAGACAAGAATGACTAGTTTAACGAAATATAGAACGATGGATACTACTCCACCAATACTTGAATTCACTTGTTTGATTAATGGCATTTTTGAAATGAAGCTTGCGAGTGGTCTAATAACCAATAAAGCAACACGGATCCCAATAAATAATAGGACAACCCAGAGCAAGCGGTTCACTTGGAAGTTAACCAGTTGATCGATGGATGCGTAGCCATTCCCTTTTATCTTGATAAAAGAAAAGACACGAGCAAAGGGTTCTGAAAACAACCATGCCCCGAATAAAGCGACAATGGTTCCGACAAAATCAACCAATTGCAATAAGAACCCTCGTTTATACCCACGGTATAATGCTACTAGCAACCAGATAACGAGGAAATAGTTGGTGTAGGTAATAAAACCTCTTGGAAATTCGAACATAATTAATTCTCCTTTACTTTCATTTAAGCCCAAAATAGTCTATATTATAGATATGAATATACTCAGCATCACACTCAGTGATAAACAAATCAAAGATCTTGAATACAAATATAGATCCTATTCCAAACGAACCGATATACAACACACTTTATTCCAAGTCAAAGGTGACGATGTCACAATTACTGTGTATAAAAGTGGTAAAGCGGTATTTTCGGGCGAAGGCGCAGAATTTCACGCCTCTTTTTATGGTGATGTGAATACAAAACCTAAGGTACCTTCATTAGTTCCTTCCACTAAAACAATGGCAGGAAGCGATGAAGTTGGTACTGGGGATTACTTTGG
>JAAYNU010000200.1 GCA_012520695.1 Erysipelothrix sp. | reverse complement strand
TGAATAGAACTGAATCGCTTGTTTATTTTCTTGGTAAACATCAAGCTTCAATGAGTTCACACTTTGTTTTACAGAATTAAGAAGTTGTGTTCCAATACCTCTTGACTGAACACCTTCTTTAACGAAGAGTCCTGCGATAAAGTTTTCACTGATCCCGATGAAGCCAAGGATTTCATTGCCTTCTAAATAGACATTTATGTTTGCTGTTGGCAGCTGTTCTTTTACGAGGTCATAATTATCTTTCCAATAGTGTGAATCAATGAAATGATGTGCCCTGATGTTTGTGTTCAGCCATATTTCCATGATTGCATCGAGATCCTTTGTTTCGAATGGACGAATCATCTTACAGAGCTCCACTTTCTTTAAACAAGATGTAAATATCGAGGATCTTAATGAACGATGAGTAATCGAGTTCTTGATTTAAGAGTGCATTCATATGATTAACAATATCTTGGTGTTGTTCACTATTCTCTTTAATTGGAATCAAATTATCCGGCCAGTTTTTCATGCGATTGTCATTTGCTAAGATGATGTTTAATTCTTCTTTGGTGATAAGGTGTGGTTTATCAATTATTACATTGAGTCGTTTCATAAGTACCCGCTTTCTTTATAAATTATATCCATTTGTTACTTTAGGGTCAATCGAATTGAAATATTGTAATAAATCTTGTTATTTGATATAATTAACGTAAGATCTGTGATCAAGTTAGTAAGGTTATTGAAGCGTCTAGAGAGTTGCTGGTGGGTGAAAAGCAATCGTTTCAAAAATCTGAATGTCGCTTGGGAGAATGATGAGTGAACTTAAGTAAGTCATCACGCAACACGTGCGTTATCATGCGTCAATGAGGTTATCATATTTTTGATAATAAATTAAGGTGGTACCACGATACAATCGTCCTTTTGTTTTTTAGGAAGATTGTTTTTTTATACACAATACAAGGAGAAATTAAAATCATGGATAAATATAAAGTTCCAGTTTTAGAAACAGAACGCTTAATCCTTCGCGCAATCGAATTAGACGATGCGAAAGATATGTATGCTTATGCAAGTGATCCAGTCGTTGCGAAGTACACACTGTTTGGAGCACACGCAAGCTTAGAAGATACGCAAGAGGTCATTAAGAACGTATTCTTAACCCGTCCTTCGCAAGGCAAACCAGAAGGTTATGTCATCGTGGATAAAGAAACAAACACAATGATCGGTACATGCGATTTTTGGCCATTGGAAAAACCAGGTGTCTTTGAAATGGGCTATGCACTGAACCGTAATTACTGGGGTAAAGGAATCATGAGTGAGGCAGGTAATGCGATGCTCGAATTTGCCTTCGATACATACGGAGTTGAAGTGATGTCATTGAAGCATCATGTTGATAACCCTGCATCAGGGGCTGTTGCCATAAGACTTGGATTCAGAAAAATAGGCGTTAAAACACTGGGAACCTTCACTGCAGAAGGTGATGCGGATGCCGCAATTTACGAACTAACAAAGGAGCGATACAATGAAAAAAGAACTAGCACAAAAATATAATCATTTAGACGTTGAGTCTGGGAAATACGAAACATGGGTTGAAAAGGAATACTTTAAAGCGGGAACTGACTTAACGAAAGAACCGTATTCAATCGTGATACCACCACCAAACGTAACGGGTGTACTTCACCTAGGACATGCATGGGATAATACGCTTCAAGATATCGCAATCCGATACAACCGTTTATTAGGAAAAGATGCTTTATACCTACCAGGTATGGACCATGCGGGAATTGCGACCCAAGCTGTCGTTGAGAAAAAACTTCGTGAAGAAGGCGTATCTCGCTATGACTTAGGGCGCGATGAATTCTTGAAGAAATCATGGGAATGGAAAGACGACTATGCAAAGAGAATTCGCCAGCAATGGTCTAAGCTGGGTCTTTCACTAGACTACTCTCGTGAAAGGTTTACGCTGGATTCGGGTCTCAATGACTCTGTCACAAAGGTTTTCGTTGATCTTTACAATGATGGTCTGATATTCCAAGGTTACCGCATTATTAACTGGGATGTTGAAGCGCAAACTGCACTTTCAAACATTGAAGTAATTCATAAGGAAGTTGAAGGAAAATTCTATACCTTTGACTATACTGTTGAAGAGACAGGTGAATCACTACTCATTTCAACAACACGTCCTGAAACAATGTTTGGGGATGTGTGCTTGGTTGTTCACCCTGAAGATGAGCGTTATACGCATCTTATAGGTAAACACGCTATAAACCCTGCTAACGGACAATCACTGCCAATCATCACAGATGATTACATTGATATTGAATTTGGTACGGGTGTTATGAAGTGTACTCCTGCCCATGATCCAAATGACTTTGTGATTGGTGAGAAATACGGCTTAGAAATGCCGAACTGTATGAATCCCGATGGAACAATGAATGAACTTGCGCATCAGTTTGCTGGTATGGAGCGATTTGAGGCTCGTAAGGCCTTAGTTGAGTATATCCGTGAACAAGGTAAAGTCCATTCAATTGAGACGCACGTGCACCAAGTAGGGCACTCTGAGCGCACGGACGTTATTGTGGAACCTTACTTATCCAAACAATGGTTTGTGAAGATGAAGCCATTAGCCCAAGAAGTTATCAAACATCAAGAATCGGATGGCATTACATTCTATCCTGAGCGCTTTGATAATATCTTTAACCAATGGTTAGAGAACATTGAGGACTGGTGTATTTCCCGTCAGCTATGGTGGGGACACCGAATTCCTGCATGGTTCCATAAGGAAACTGAGGAAATCTATGTTGGTTTAGATGCGCCTGAAGATATTGAAAACTGGCGTCAAGATGAAGATGTACTTGATACATGGTTCTCATCTGCGCTATGGCCCTTCAGTACAATGGGTTGGCCTGAGGAAACAGATGATTTCAAACGTTTCTATCCAACCAACGTTCTTGTAACAGGATATGACATTATCTTCTTCTGGGTTGCGCGTATGGCATTCCAAGCTCGTTACTTTACTGATGCGGCTCCATTCAAGGATGCTTTAATTCACGGACTCATTCGTGATGAAAAGGGTCTTAAAATGAGTAAGTCACTGGGTAATGGTGTGGATCCAATGGATGTGATTGAAGAACACGGTGTTGATGCACTGCGTTATTTCCTCACAACGAACTCCACTCCAGGTCAAGATATGCGATACATCCCTGAAAAGGTTGAGTCCTCATGGAACTTCATCAATAAGATCTGGAATGCGGCTCGCTTTGTGCACATGCATATCGATGGTGAGTTCTATGATATTGAAAAAGCTAAGTTGACTCAAGTGGATCGTTACATCATTCATAAGTTTAATGAAACACTTGAACTGGTGAATCGCAACATGGATAAATATGAATACGGATTCGTTGGTAATACATTAACGCGCTTTGTATGGGATGATTTCTGCAGCTGGTATATTGAGCTCAGTAAGTCGGGTCTTCAATCAGAAGATGAAGAAATCCAATACGCTGCGAAGGCAACGTTATATACGATGCTGAAGAACATCGTGATTGTTCTTCATCCTTTCATGCCATTTGTTACTGAAGAAATTTATCAATCACTTCCAAATACTGAAGAGAGTATTAACTTGGCGTCATGGCCTATAGTTAATCCTGTTGATTCAAGTGATTTATCACAAGTGGAGTTCATGATCTCTGCGATCACTCAAATTCGTGAAACACGCGTTAGCTATGATGTGAAACCATCGAAACCACTTGAGGTATCGGTGTTGGATTCAAACAATAATCCTTATGAATTTACTAAGATGATTCAAACCATGCTTCAAAACATGGCGAAAGTCACAATCACTGAAACACAAAAATCATTAACACAGCCTATTAATGGGGGTTCTGTGTGTTTCATTAATGAGGAACTTGTGGATACGGAAGCCTTGCTTGCATCGCTCTTAAAATCACAAGAAACTCTTAAGAAAGAAATAGCTCGTGCTCAGGGTATGCTCTCCAATGAGCGCTTTACGTCTAAAGCACCGGCTGAAAAAGTAAAAGAAGAACAAGATAAGTTAGATGAGTATATTCGTCAACTGAATCTTGTGGAAGAACAACTGAATCAATAAGAGGCGACCCTTCGGGGTCGTTTTCATTTGACAAACACTACTCATTAAACGTACCATAGAAACCAAGAGGTGACTTTATGTTAATCAAAAAGAATTTTTCAATTTTAGACTTAGAAGAAGAAGCGTTGTATTTAAATGAAATGGCAAACAAAGGGATGATGTTTATTCGCTCAAGAGGGGATGGTCATGAGTTCAAAGAGATTGAACCAACCAACATCGAGTTCAGGGTTGAGTATACAATTGATCCTTTGGAAGATGCTCAGATGTTTGAATTAGTGGATACGTATCATTCAAGTAAGGGCGGATACTACTCGTATCTAATCCGTGTAGGTGAAGGTGAGTTTGTTTCGAACACTGATCGAGAAGACATTGTGATGATGCAAAGAAATCGTGTTGACCGTTTCACAGGCATCGTACTGGGTGGATTGGTCATTCTATTCACTTACATGTATATTGATCAAAGGGAGCCTTTGTATCTATGGGTGATTGCGGCAGCGCTTGGTATGAGTATCTATGTGCTTTACAACCGCCGTAAAATGAATAAAATAGTAAACATTAGTAAATAGTTTAGTAAACCTTTAGTAAATGTGATAGTATGAATGAAAAGGAGTGAATGTCATGGCAACTTTGAAGGATATTGCTAAATTAGCTGAAGTAAGCGCTGCCACTGTGTCTCGTATCTTGAATGAAGATGAGACACTCAGCGTTAAAGAAGAAACAAAACAGAAGGTATTGGATGCTGCACAAGCGCTTAACTATAAGGTGAAGCGTAAAGTAAAAGCGGATATGCGTAGTGTATTTGGTGTTGTTCAATGGATTTCTTCGTATAAAGAAGAAGAGGATCCGTACTACTTCTCATTAAGAATGAGTGTTGAGAATTATTGTATTGCTCATAATGTACTTGTACAAAGGTATTACATTGAAAATATCAGTGAGGTGTTTCAAAACGATAACTTAGATGGTCTGATTTGTATTGGGAAGTTTTCAAGAGAGCAGGCCGCTGACTTTGAAAGGCATTGTCCAAACATTGTCTTTGTGGATTCAAATCCTGATAGTGACAAGTATTCATGTGTTGTGAGTGATTTGGGCAAGGGGATGCGTGATGTTGTGGACTACTTAGTATCAATGGGCCACTCTAGACTGGGTTATATTGGTGGTCAGGAGTTTCTAGGTACGAGTAATCAACTGCATCTGGATGCTCGTGAACGTACCTATAAGGACATTATTGCCAACGATAAGCGTTTGAGTTCAAGTGTGGATGATATGTATATTTCGGACTTTAATGCTAAGACTGGGTATGAGTCGATCATGAAGGCATTTGAGAAGGGGAATCTTCCTACGGCCTTTGTATGCGCATCGGATACGGTCGCTATGGGGGCTTTATCGGCGCTTGGTGAGTTGGGGAATCGCATAAAGAATCCAGTTTCTATTATTGGGTTTAACGATATCCCTTCAAGTAAGTTCTTGAATCCACCCTTGAGTACAGTTATCTTGGATACGAAGTATATGGGGGAGCTTTCGGTCAACTTATTGCAGTTGATGAAAAATAGTTCAAAATTTGTTCCTGTGAAAATAGTGTGTAAAACAGCGCTTGTGAAGCGTGAATCTGTATTTGCTCAGTAAATATTTACTGAAAGCGGTTGACAAAAGCGCTTTCAGTGGTAGAATGTATTTATTGCTAGTAAACATTTACTAGAAATTTAGTACAGGAGGACGTACGATGAAAAAGATTTTGAAATTAGCTTTAGTTTCACTTGTTGCTTTGACACTCGTTGCTTGTTCAAGCACTGAGAAACCAGAAACAGGTGGTGATGGAGGTAAGACATATGAAATAGGTCTAGCGATCTATAAGTATGATGACAACTTCATGACAGAGTACCGAAATGAGTTGGTAAGTTATTTTGCTGAATTGGGAACAAAAGATGGAAATACTTATAAAGTCGACATGCAAGACGGTAAGGGTGACCAAGCGAACCAAATAGAACAAATCAATAACTTTATTGCTCAAAAGAAAGATTTAATTATTGCTAACCTTATTGATACTACTGGTGCAGAGAATATTGTTAACTCAGCAAAAGATGCTGACATTCCAGTTGTATTCATTAACCGTGAGCCTGATGTAGCAGCTTTACAAATCTGGCCTGGAAAAACAACTTATGTTGGTGCTGATGCAACTCAATCAGGAACATTCCAAGGTGAAATGATTAATGCACTATCAAACAAAGGTGATGTTGATGGCGACGGAACAGTTAACTACATTACACTTCTTGGAGATCCAGGAAACGTAGATGCTATCCAACGTACAGAATATTCAATCAAAGCATTGGATGAAGCTGGAAACAAAAACGAAGCATTGGCTGATCCATACCAAGCTGACTGGGATACTGCAAAGGGTGAAGAATTCACTCGTACAGCTCTTGGACAATTTGGCGATAAGCTAGAAGTAGTATTCTCAAACAACGACGGAATGGCTTTAGGAGCTGTTACAGCTATTGAAGCAGCAGGACGTGTTGTTGGTGAAGATATTTATGTTGTTGGTGTTGATGCTCTTGCAGCTGCACTTGAATTAATTAGTGAAGGTCGTATGACTGGTACAGTATTAAATGACCACTTCAACCAATCACATACAACAGCAGAAGTTGCAATTGAAATTCTTAACGGTAAAGAAGTGTCAGCATTCTACTGGCATGACTACGTTATGGTAACAAAACCAGAAGAAGCTGAATTAGTTCGTAAAGATTCAAAAACTGAAACAGTGGAAGAAGTTATTGCACGTTACGCAGAACGATAAAACAAGAAATCATTAGTTAAACAAGTGTGCTTAACGGCACACTTGCTTATTTTATAAGAGGAATGGAGCACGAGCAAATGAGTGAATATATATTAGAATTAAAAGATATTAATAAAGAGTTCCCGGGTGTTAAAGCTTTAGACAATGTTTGTTTAAATCTAAAACCAGGGGCAGTTCACGCTTTGATGGGTGAGAATGGTGCAGGTAAATCAACTTTAATGAAATGTCTGTTCGGAATTTATAACCGAGATAGTGGAACGATTACATATAACGGTGTTGAAGTAGACTTCAAGGGAACCAAAGATGCGATTGAATCAGGGATCGCAATGATTCACCAAGAACTCCAACCCATACCAATGATGACAATCGCAGAAAATTTATTTTTAGGAAACTATCCGCTGAATAAATTCAGAATGGTTGATCATGATGCAATGAATAAACAAACTAAGGCTTTGTTGGATGAGGTAGGGCTCAATATTGACCCTAAAACATTGCTACAAGAACTTACAGTTTCGCAAATGCAATTGGTTGAAATTGCTAAAGCATTAGCACATGATGCAAAGATTGTGATTATGGATGAACCTACATCGTCATTAACATCAACTGAAGTTAGAACACTCTTCGAGATTATCAATCGATTGAGAGATCGTAATATCGCAATTGTATATATATCACACAAAATGGAAGAAATTTTGGAAATATCAGATGATATTTCAATCATGCGCGATGGTTCCTATGTTGGTACATGGCCTGCAAGTGAAATGGATAATAACAAAATTATCAAATACATGGTAGGACGTGAACTGAAGAGCCTCTTTCCAGATAAAACAAACGTTGTTCAAGACGATGTTGTCTTAAGAGTTGAAAATTATACATCACCAAATCCCTTGTCATTCAAAGAATGTTACTTTGAACTCAAGAGAGGTGAAGTTCTGGGGGTAGGGGGCCTTGTTGGGTCTCAGAGAACCGAACTGATGGAAGCAATATACGGTATGCGCGAAACGACAAGTGGTGATTTATTCCATGAAGGAAAACAAATCAACATCAATCGTCCGGCTGATGCTATCAAGAATGGTATTGCTTTAGTTACTGAGGATCGACGTCATAACGGAATCTTCGGAGTATTATCAGTCAGTGATAACGTCGCAATCGCATCCATTGATCAGTATTTGGGAATGGGAAATCTCCTGAACCAAAGACGAATCGATGAGGTGGTTGACGCAAGTATTAACCGTTTAAGCATTAAAACAGCAAGTAACGAAACACACATCGCAAATCTATCAGGTGGTAACCAACAAAAAGTAATCTTCTCTCGTTGGTTAGCGAACAATCCAGATATTCTAATCTTGGATGAGCCAACGCGTGGTATTGATGTTGGTGCTAAATATGAAATCTATGAAATTATTAATAACCTTGCTGCTGAGGGAAAAAGTATCATACTGATCACTTCAGAAATGTCAGAATTACTGGGAGTATCCGATCGCATCATGGTGATGTGTGAAGGACGTGTATCAGGATTCATTGATGCAGAAGAAGCAACGCAAGAAGAAGTCATGTTTATGGCAACGAAGTTTATGAAGGAGAACGCTTAAGATGGAAAATACGAAAAAATTTAGAATTAATGAGTTTCTAACGAATAACGCAATGTACATCGTTATATTGGTTATGATTATTTATACAGGGATTACACGACCGAATTTCTTGTCACTACAAACGGCAATGAACGTTGTGTCCAATGCGTCTGTGCGATTCATTATTGCATTGGGTGTATCGGGAACACTAATTATTCGCGGGACGGACTTGTCCGCAGGTCGCGTTGTTGGATTGAGTGCTATCATTACCGGAACATTGGTTCAAAAACCAGACTATGCAGCGAAGTTCTTCCCGAACTTACCTGACATGCCATTAATTGTTCCTTTAATTATTGTAGTACTTGTCTGTGCTACAGTTGGGGTACTTAATGGACTTGTAGTTTCAGTATTAAACGTTCCTCCATTCCTTGCAACACTAGGATCACAAATCATTATTTATGGAGTAAACATGATCTATGGTAAGAACCAACCAATCGGAACATTCAAACCAGAGTTCATTCAGATCGGTCAAGGTAAGCTCTTTGGGGTACCTTATATCGCACTTATCGCTGCTGTTGTAGGATTTGGAATGTGGGTTCTTTATAAGAAAACACGTTATGGAAAATACATGTATGCAATCGGTGGAAACGAACATGCAGCTGAAGTATCAGGTGTTAACGTTCGCTTATCAAAAATTAAAATCTTCGGACTTGCGGGTGCACTTTATGGATTAGCTGGATACTTACTATCTGCTAAATCAGGATCCGTTGGACCTTCATCTGGAATGGGATATGAACTTGAAGCAATCGCTTCCGCAACAATCGGTGGTGTTTCAACTGCTGGTGGACAAGGGACAGTACCTGGAATTCTTTTAGGGGTATTTGTATTCGAATTACTTAAGGTTGCTCTTGCATACCATGGTGTTCTTCCTGAAGTCACAAACGTGATTCAAGGGGCGATTATTATCGTCGCTGTTGCGCTCGACATTAAGAAAACAATGAGGAGAAAATAAAATGCCTATTTCAGGATTAAAAAATCGTTTTAAAGAAATTTTCAATCTTGAAGCAGAAAGAAGTTTCTTTACACCCGGAAGAATCAATCTCATTGGAGAACACATCGATTATAGTGGTGGAAATGTATTCCCCACTGCCATTACATTCGGAACCTATGCCGTAGTTACAAAACGAAACGACAAAATCGTTCGTTTATACTCGGAAAGCTTTGAAGCTCACGGCATCGTTGAAGTCAATTTAGATACACTTGTATTCGATGAAAAAGATGACTGGGCTAATTATCCTAAAGGTGTCCTTAAGATGCTTTTGGATGCTGGTTACAAGCTTGAAAAGGGATTTGATGCAGTATTCTTTGGAAACATTCCTAACGGTGCAGGGCTATCAAGCTCCGCTTCATTGGAAGTATTGACAGGTCTCATTGCTACAACGCTTAATGACGTTGAAATCGAGATGCTCGACATTGTTAAACTTGCTCAAAAAGCAGAAAACGAATTTGTCGGAGTACAGTGCGGTATTATGGATCAGTTTGCTGTTGGTATGGCGAAGAAGGACTCCGCTATGCTACTGAACACAAACACACTCGAATATTCATACGTACCCGTTAATTTAGAAGACAATATTATTGTTATTATGAACACAAATAAACGCAGAGGCCTCGCGGACTCAGCCTACAACGAACGAAGATCACAGTGCGAAACTGCACTAAATCTTCTTCAAAGTGTAGAGCACAAGGATTATCTTTGTGATTATTCATTAGACTTCTTAGAAGAAAACAAATCACTTATCACTGACCCACTTGTTTATAAAAGAGCACATCATGCAATTACAGAAAATGAGCGCTCACTTAAAGCAAGCTCAGTCCTCCTAGAAAATGATTTAAAATCATTCGGAAGACTGATGAACGAGAGTCACGTTTCACTTCGAGACGATTATGATGTTACAGGTATTGAACTTGATACCATCGTTCAAGCAGCATGGGATCATCCAGCCACCATCGGTGCTCGCGTTACAGGTGCAGGATTTGGTGGATGTGCGATTGCGATTGTGAAACAAGATTCAGTGGATGATTTCATTGAATCAGTTCAATCGACATACAGTAAAACAATCGGTTATAAAGCAGACTTCTATGTCGCATCCATTGGACAAGGAGCACACGAAATCGAATGAAAACATACACATTAGAAAATGAATTTCTATCAATCGAAGTCTTAAATCAAGGCGCAAAACTTTTAAGTTTTAAACATAAGCGCGATGGTGTGAATATGGTTGTTAGATACGAAGATATTGAACTGTATGCGAATGACACAGGTCCATACTTGGGTTCAACTATTGGACCGGTAGCTGGAAGAATTTCGGCAGGGAAGTTTGGTGAGCATCAATTATCACTTAATACACCACCGAATCAATTACACAGTGGCTTTGAAGGATTGCATATGCAAGAATTCAAGGTAAAAAAAACAGATGATTCACTCATCTTCGAGAATACAATTGATCATTCAAGGGATGGATTTCCTGGAACGATTCAATATAAGATTGAATATAAGTTAAACGGTGAGACACTGGAACTGGATATGAGAGCATGCCCAAGTGAGCCAATGTATTTAAACCTCACAAACCATTCTTATTTCAACCTTGATGGTAGTGAAACAATTTATGAACACAGCCTCAAAGTTGCATCACAAACCGTTTCAAAATTAGATGAAACACTACTATATTATGGTGATACGATTGATGTTCAAGGAACAACCTTCGACTTCAGAACAAAGAAAACACTCAGAGCATGTCTTGAATCAGACCATGAACAATACGCGTTCACGCGCAGTCTTGATCATTACTACTCAGTGCCTACACTTCAACTTTATGCTGGAAATAAAAGCTTAAAGATAGAAACGAATGCTCCAGGGTTTCAATTCTATGCAGCCAATTACTTCGATGAAACATTCAACGATGAATACGGTCGTAAGTCAAAGAATCATGCGGGACTCGCAATCGAGCCTCAACGCCCTGCCAATGAAGTTAATATTACTAAAGACTATCCTCTCTATTCAAAAACTTCTCCGTTTGAATGGAAAACACGTTACTCAGTTGAATTTGAGTAAGCAAGCAAGAACAGGCATATCGCCTGTTTTTTTGTATTATAATAAAGTAAAGCAGGGATCGATATGCTTGATATAATGGAATTTAAAGATGTCCAAAGTCTTCATACTTGGTTGGTCAATCATTACAAATCATCTGAAGGTATTTGGGTTAGACTGTACCGTGTTAAATTAAATATTCCCTCCGTTACGTTTCTTGAGGTACTTGAAGAAGGTTTGTGTTATGGATGGAGTGAGAACTTGCGTCATCCTTATGATGATGCATCTTAATTACAACCCTTCACACCTC
>JAAYNU010000017.1 GCA_012520695.1 Erysipelothrix sp. | reverse complement strand
GGCTTCCTTCAGACAAAGTTGTCGCCAACAATGCCCTTGCTTACAGCTTACCTTCCGAAATCATTAGTGAGGTGGTAGGGTATCTTTCAACCCATCGGCTTGGTAACATGCCCATCGAACAAGAAAAGAATCTACTGTTATACAATAGATTCTTTCACTAATCGTTCCTTTAAATAAGTAAGTCGTTTCGACTCATCTTGATTATGTACTGCACGCTCAAATGCACTTGCATCCCCAACCAAGATCAAAGCTTTAGAAGAGCGCGTCGCACCGGTGTAGTATAAACGACGCGACAACATACGATAAAAATCATTCACCGCAACCAATACAACAATCGGATACTCACTCCCTTGAGCCTTGTGAACCGACATACAATAAGCATGCGTAATATTGATAAATTCACTGGACTCATACTCCACATAGATGCCTTCATAATCCACCATCATGCGATTCTTAGAAACTTCCACCAATTCCCCAATATCACCATTAAACACAAAGTCATCGGGTTGGTTTTTCAACTGAAGGATTTTATCCCCCTCCCGAAAGACTCGCGTACCCACCTGAATCTCAGCCTTTTGAATGTTCCAAGGATTACGCATCTTCTGCAAGAAGTAATTCAAATTATCAATCCCACTACTCCCCGCATACATCGGAGCAAGAACCTGAACCTCCGATAAATCATACCCCAAGCTCAATGCACGATCCACAACTGTCAATACAACGTCCTTTACAGAACCATACTTCGCATCAAAAAACGAAACATCTTTCGAATAAGCATCAAGGTTCAGTTTCCCTTCCTTCATACCCATCGCCAAATCAATAACTTCACTCCCGGCCTCTTGACGATAGTTACGCTCAAGGGTAATAATAGAAATTGCCTGTGACGCAATTAAATCACCCAAGACAAAGCCCGGACCAACTGAAGGCAACTGATCCTTATCACCGACAAATAAAAATTTCTTAACACGACCCGAAGCCTTCAATAGATTATAAAAGAGCCACGTATCAACCATTGAAAACTCATCAACGATTAAAACATCACACTCCAAAGGATTCTCCTCATGACGCCCAAAGACATTGCCTTCCAAATCCCAACTCAACATTGAATGAATCGTTGTAGCCTGGACATTCGTCAGTTCCTCAAGTCGCTTTGCAGCTCGACCTGTCGGCGCACACATCGCAATTTGAAGCCAAGGCGTATGCGACTGTAAAAGCGTTACAATACCCGAAAGAAGCGTCGACTTACCCGTACCCGGACCACCCGTTAAGACCATGACATCTTCCAAAAAGAATCGTTCAATCGCTTCTTTTTGTTGATCATCAAACTCAATCTTCAACTGATCCTCAACGCGATTGATTTTACGATCCAAATCATCCATCTCAAAATCAGTCCCGCCATACTCAAAATCAAGCATCGTATTCGCAATATAAGTCTCCGCAACATACTGAGTCTTATGATACAAACGATCCCCATCAAGGACAAGTTCACCCAAACTCAAAAGAGATTGATAGGCATCATCAATACCAGTTTGATTAAACAAATCAAGGAAATCCTGTTCTAAGATATAGGAATCTCCCTTAGAGAAGACATAATTCTTATAGCGATCCAATACCATTGCCTCAATGCGATAGGGATGATCAAAATCAAAGCCCAAGGAAGACGCCATTTTATCGGCAGTCTTAAAGCCAATCCCATCAACCTCACTCACAAGACGATATGGATTCTCTCTCAAGACTGCAATCGAGCGCTCACCAAAAACCTTATTAACCATAATAACCTGTTTATTGGAAAGACCGTGAGCCAAAAGAAACGAAACCGCATTATCCAAATCATCGTGTGTACGAATTGTCCTTAAAACTTCGGCCATCCTGTCTTTACTAACACCCTTTAATTCCATAACCATACTCTCATCATTACGAATATCCTCAAGTAAAGATTCACCATACTTATCAACCAAAGCGCTGGCCGTCTTTTCACCAATTCCAGGAAAATTAGGACCCGAAAGAAAACGCACAATGAAATCCTTGTGCTGAGGCAACATTCTTTGGTAGTGGGTTACATCAAACTGCATACCGTACCGAGAATCCTCTTTATAAGAACCAAAGAACTCATACGGAGCATCTTTTTCAAGATCAAACAAGGGTCCTTTAATCGTTAAAGGCTTCTGATTGCTGTTAAAAAGAACAATCCGATAAATACCAAACCCAGATTGTTCATTTTTATAGATTGTTACTTCGACAACACCTTTAACACTTTGTTCCATAGACACACCTCTAAAGAGTCATAAATACCAAAATAAATCCAAATGCATTATTTAAGAAATGAATAGAAATGGATCCCCATATACTCGACGTTTCCTCAAAGCTACGAACCATAAAGTATGCAAGACCCGCATATTGAAACATAAATAAGAATTCAGTCCAGTCCAATGTTATCATAAAGGTCTGTAAGACATGAACTAAACCAAACAATGTAATTGAAATAAAGATTGCGAGATGATAATTCTTCTCAGAACGAAACTTCTGATATAAAACACCCCTAAACACTAACTCCTCAACAATCGGCGCAAAGACCATGGTCATTACCGCATAGAGTACTGGCGCAGCCGCAATCCCATCGACTACCTGAGATTGGTTCACACTCGAACGATCCCCAAGAATAAAACTCAATACAATATTTGAAACTATTGAGAAAATCCATAAATAACCAAAGTTCTTTAAAACGATTTTAAAGTTCTCCATTAAATTCTTTTTAAAGAACCTGAAGCTCGCCATTAAAGGTTCTCTTACTAAGTAAACAAGACCCACAAGAATTGCGAGTATAATCGCCATTAGAATTGAGGGATGGATTGCATTGTCAATTTTGAAGATTAACTTTGTAAGAACCACTCCCACAATACCCGCAAGAGAGACATACCCTACAAAATAAACCAGTAAGATAATGATTGAGTGTTTATTTGAAAACTCAAAACGACCTTTATCAATATCACGCGAGCGAATCATAAACTACCTCTTCTCCAAATTTATTGAAGACTTGATCGATACGACCCCCACCCAGACAAAACTCACCATCATAAAATACGGCTTCTTGTCCTAAAGTGACCGCCTTCACATCTTCATTCATTACAACTTCTAATCGACCATCTTCAAGCCAGTTAACTGATACTTGTAAATCCTTTTGTCGGTATCGAAACTTAGCCGTTAAATCACGCGATTCTTTCACATCACCAAACCAGTTCACATCCGCAATAACTGCCTTTGATGCAAAGAGGAGTTCATGATCCGAACCACGCCCCACTGAAATAGTATTGGTAGATAAATCCTTACCCACGACAAACCAAGGACCAACGTGCGCTGAAATGTTTAATCCATGGCGTTGCCCTATTGTATAGAACATCACGCCCTGGTGCTTACCTAAAACCATTCCCGTGTCGACATCCACGATGTCCCCTTCAGTATCCTTTAAGTAGTTCTTCAAGAAATCTCGATAATCGCGTTCTCCAATAAAACAGATTCCCGTAGAATCCTTCTTAGTTGCGACCGGTAAATCAAGTTCTTTCGCAATCT
>JAAYNU010000199.1 GCA_012520695.1 Erysipelothrix sp. | reverse complement strand
TTAGTACAGACAGCCTTAAGCTTACCGCCACCAAAACTAAGTTCAGTTCCAAGTTTCACAACCTTCGCATTTCCTACAAGACACTCAACTGATTTACCTTCAAATTTTAGAATCAGTAATTCGACATGGGCTCCTGTTTCAGGTTTCTCACCAAAAAGACGTGCCGCAATAACACGCGTATCATTTAATACTAAAACATCGCCTGATTTAAAGTGAGATTTAATATCATAAAAATGTTCATCCGTTAGATTCATACCATCCACATAAAGTAAACGAGAGTTATCACGTTTCATCTCGGGTGTTTGAGCAATTAATTCTTCGGGTAAATCAAAATCAAAATCTTCTACGTTCATCCTATACTCCTCATTTTTTAGTAAAAGGGACACAATAATTCGTGTCCCTTCGTTTTAGAATCCTTTATTGTTGGTTTCATCAATACCGTAAGACGCATATACCTCATCGCGAAGTTCCAAGAGACGATCTTCTTTAATCGCTTCTCGAATACGCTCCATTAACTTCAATAAGAATCGAAGGTTGTGAATGGATAAGAGTCTCATACCCAAGCCCTCATTCGTACGAGTTAAGTGACGAAGATATGCTTTAGTATAGTTTTTACATGTTTCACAATCACACTCAGAATCAAGTGGACTGAAATCATATTCAAACTCAGCACGTTTAATATTAACACGACCTTGAGATGTCATTGCTGCACCATGACGAGCAATTCGCGTAGGAAGCACACAATCAAACATATCAACACCACGAATAACACCCTCAAACAAACCATTAATAGAACCAACGCCCATTAAGTAACGCGGTTTGTCTTCTGGAAGGTACTCAATAGCATCTTCAATCATTCGATACATTACATCTTTAGGTTCCCCCACAGATGTTCCACCGATTGAATAACCAGGGAAATCCATTTCAACTAATGCTTTAGCATGGGCATGTCTCAGATCAGTATACTCACCCCCCTGAACAATCCCAAATAGAGCTTGTTCATCGGGTCTTTGGTGTGCACCCAATCCACGCTTAGCCCAGCGAAGCGTACGATCACATGAGTTCTTCATGTATTCATAAGTTGCGGGATAGGGAGGACATTCATCAAAACTCATGATGATATCAGCCCCTAAATCATTTTGTACCCCAATTGAAATCTCGGGCGTTAAGAATAATTTGTCACCGTTAATGTGGTTTCTAAAGTGAACCCCTTCTTCAACGATGGTACGAATTTTACCCAATGAGAAAACTTGGAATCCACCACTATCCGTAAGCATCGGACCTTTATAGTTCATGAACTTATTAAGGCCACCCGCTTGTTTGACAACATCCGATCCCGGACGCAGCCACAAGTGATAGGTATTACTTAGAACGACCTGTGATTTAATATTATATAAATCTTCAGGCGACAAGTGTTTTACAGTCGCAAGTGTTCCCACCGGCATAAACATCGGTGTCTCAACACTACCATGCTTTAGATCAATGGTCGCAAGACGCGCCTTTGAGTCCGAAGCAGTTTTGTGCAAAGTAAATTTTAAAGCCATATTATTTACTTGAGCGTCCAGCTTGTTTACGCTCATGCTCTTTTAAGAAACGTTTACGAAGACGAATATAGTTTGGAGTTACCTCAACTAATTCATCATCACGAATGAACTCAATCGCATATTCCAATGTTAATGGAATTGGAGGCGTAAGTTTCATAGCTTCATCACGACCTGATGAACGAACAGCAGTCGCTTTCTTGTTTTTAATTACGTTAACGTTCATATCAGTATCTTTAGCTGCGATACCCACGATCATTCCTTCATATACATCAGTTTGTGCACCAATAAAGAATTGGCCACGCTCTTGAAGATTGAAGATTGAGTAAGTCATTGATTTCCCCATTTCGTTCGCAATCATAGAACCATTTTGGCGCTGTGAGATTGCTCCCTTCATTGGCTCATAACCTGAGAACTGGCGAAGCATTGTTCCTTCACCGTGAGTCATGTTGATAAAATCACCACGGAAACCGATGAGTCCACGAGTTGGGACTTTCCAGTATTGTTTAACCATACCGCGGTCTTCTTCCATGTTTGTTAGTTCACCCTGACGAAGTGAAATTTGAGAAATCATTGTACCTGAATATTTTTCAGGAACTTCAACGATAACTTCTTCGATTGGTTCATGTTTTTTACCATCGATTTCTTGAAGAATAACTTGTGGTTTTGAAATCGCAAGTTCATATCCTTCACGACGCATGTTTTCAATTAGGATTGTTAAGTGAAGCTCACCACGACCTGAAACAGTGAATCGGTCAGCCGACTCAGTTGATTCAACGCGAAGACCCACGTTAACTTCTAATTCCTTTTCTAAACGTTCTTTGATATTTCTTGAAGTAACATACTTACCGTCTTTACCTGCAAAAGGTGACGCGTTAACCATGAATGTCATGGACAATGTAGGTTCTTCAATGATGATTGCTGGTAGTGGCAAGATATGATCTGGCTCACACAGCGTGTTACCGATTGAGATATCATCAATACCTGAGACTAAAACGATGTCTCCAGCATAAGCAACATCTGTATCGATTCTCTTAAGGCCTTCATAGCTGAAGAGTTTCGCAACGTTTTGGTTCTTAACATTACCCTCATTATCAATGACAGCAACGCGTTGACCTTTTTTGATTTGACCCTTCATGATACGACCAATTCCTAAACGACCTACATATTCATCATATGCAAGTGAAGAAACTTGGAATTGTAAATGATCATTATCATAATCTGGATAAAGTGGTGTATGTTCAACAATTGTATCAAACAACGGTTTAATGTTTACTCCTTCATCAGTTAGTTCTTTTTGAACGATCCCGTTACGAGCAATTCCGTAAAGAATTGGGAAATCAAGTTGCTCATCAGTAGCATCAAGATCCATAAATAATTCGTAAACAAGTTCAATAACTTCTTCAACACGTTTGTCTTGTTTATCAATCTTGTTGATTAAAAGAATTGGCTTAAGACCAACTTCTAAAGATTTTTTTAGAACAAAACGAGTTTGAGGCATTGGACCTTCAGCTGAATCCACTAACAAAATAACAGTATCAACTGTTTTAATGATTCGCTCAACTTCACTTGAGAAGTCCGCATGGCCTGGTGTATCAACGATGTTGATTTTTATGTCATTATAGACTACAGAACAGTTCTTTGAATAGATCGTGATTCCACGTTCTCTTTCAATATCATCACTGTCCATAACCTGATCTGCAACGACTTGATTCTCATGGAAAACTCCACTTGATTTAAGCATTGCATCAACAAGAGTACTCTTACCCGCATCAACGTGGGCGATTACCGCAATATTAATAATTTTTTTCATATGTATCGACTCTTTTCTTATAACTGTGTTATTATACACGATATCTTAGGAAAATGACAGAAAAAGCATTATACAGTGCATTTTTCTTCATTTACAAATTTGAATTTTCGATAATATTTCTTAATAATTCCGCAGAGTCACGAAGAGCATCCACTTCAGATGAACTGTATGGAACCTCAACATTGTTCTTTGTACCCACTCTACCAACAACCGTTGGCACTGAAGTATAGACCCCTGTGATGCCATATGCACCATCAAGAAGACTTGAAACAGTAAGGATTGAATTCTCATCACGAAGAATTGCTTTTACGATACGCGTGATCGCCAAAGCGACTGCATAGTTAGTATAACCCTTACGATTAATGATTTCATAAGCAGCTGTTTTTACATCTTGCGTAATTTCATCTGCCATTGACTGATCAAATTCAATACCCATGTTTTCACAGTACTGCTCGATTGTAAGACCCGCAATCGTCGTCAATGACCACGTCGCAATCTCACTATCCCCATGTTCCCCAATAATGTTGGCTTGAATATTTCTCGCATCCACACCAAACTTCTTAGATAAAGCAGATTGGAAACGCGCTGTATCAAGCACAGTACCTGAACCAATCACTCGATGAGCAGGGAATCCCGATAGCTCGTATGTAACCTGAGTTAATATATCAACAGGGTTTGAAACAACTAATAAAATTGCATCAGGATTGTACTCCACAATGCTTGGAATTAATTGCTTATAGATTTCAATGTTTCTGTTAACTAAATCCAAACGCGTCTCACCGGGCTTTTGAGCAAGACCCGCTGTAATGATAACGATGTCTGAATCCTTCGTATCGGGGTAATCACCCGCGATTATTTTTACCGGAGAAACAAAGACATTTCCCTGATAAAGATCCATGGCCTCCCCTTCGGCCTTCTCCTTATTAATATCGACAATGACAATCTCAGAAGCAATGTTGTCATTCATTAAAGCAAATGCTGTGGTTGAACCGACAAAGCCGGCACCTATAATAGAAATTTTATTCGTTTTCATAAGTTCCCTCCATATGTACTATCATAACAAATAACTTGGCTTTTTACTTGATATTCGCTATGCTTAAATCAAAGAGAGGTACATCCATGAACCCATTTAATGCATTTTATAAAAAAACAAGCGCAGAACGCAAAGAAATACTAGTACAAGAAGGCCGTTACGACCTACAACTTGATACACCTTTACCCGAAGAAACATATTCACATATGATAGAAAACTCAATCACGACCTATGAAATCCCAATGGGGATTGCGACCGGATATTTAATTAACGATAAAGAATATCTCGTCCCAATGGCAACCGAAGAACCCAGTGTCATCGCTGCCGCAAGTAACGCAGCCAAAATCATTGCCCAAAACAAAGGATTCAAAGCGAAAGTCATCAGCCGTATTATGTCCGGAGAAATCGCATTTGATAATCCAGTAGACCCAATCGCAATGAACACATACATTGAAACACACCAAGAAGAGTTATTCGAAATCGCAAACAAAGCACACCCTTCAATTATTAAAAGAGGTGGTGGTATTAAGAAGATCCACTCGAGCATCCTTCAAAGCGAAAACCTAACACCCTTCTTCATCGTTCGTATTGACGTCGATACCCAAGAAGCGATGGGCGCTAACATCATCAATACAATTCTTGAAGCACTCGCTATTCATTTAGAACTTACATTCAATCAAAGTCCCCTAATGGCAATCTTAACCAACCTCAGTGATAACTGCATCGTTGAGGCTGAAGTACTGATTGACCCAAAGTCCTTAAAAGAACCCGATACCATCGCAAACAGGATTGTTGCCGCAAGCCATCTATCCATCGTAGACCCTTATCGAACAGCTACCCACAATAAAGGCGTAATGAACGGCATCACTGCCCTGGTACTCGCCAGTGGTAATGACACACGAGCAATCGAAGCAAGTATGTATTCCTATGCGAAAGGGAAACCCTTCACACTTTGGACAATGGAAAATGACCTAATCAAAGGAACGATCACAATACCCATGCCAATCGGATTCGTAGGCGGATCAATCGGACTCAATCCCAAAGCACAACTCGCACACAAGATAATGGATATCAGTTCTGCAGAAGAACTCATGATCATAATCGCATCAGTTGGCCTTGCCCAAAACTTTGCAGCCCTATATGCACTCACTACAGATGGCATTCAAAAAGGTCACATGAGATTGCATGCGAAAAGCATTGCGATTAATGCAGGAGCTACAAAGGACAACGTGGATGAAGTCACAACACTTCTTCTCAAGGAACAACACATTAATCTTGAGACTGCAAAGAAAATTATGAAAGAAAAAAAACAATAGAAAATACCTATTGTTTTACACTTTAGTAGAATACGTTGCATAATCAACTACAATTGAATCCGGACTTGATTTTAAGTTCTCCAAATAAGCATAATATGCACCCGGGGTAATAACTCCCGACATTTGGAATAACTTCATACCCGTAGACTGAAGAATTCTGTCTGCGATAAGAACACAGTTAGTCGTGAACAAGTTGTAGGTCTTTAATGGTTCTGATTCAAATTTATAATAAGTAGTTGGTGGAGAGAATGTCTTTAAACGAGATAAATAATATTTATCATCAACTAACGGAAAATCATATACATAAGCATCTTCAAATAATTTGTCGATGCTTTTTTCTATGTGAGTAACTTGATTATCATTCAATCGAATCTTATATCGATATACAGATACATCCGATTCCATCGTGAACTGCACAAAGTCCTTCTCAACCCCAACGATCATAACCCCCGCTCCATAGATACTCGAAACCGCTCGTTTGAATGGATCGAATGCTCCGTAGGAATAGATGGCGCCATTATATCCAATATCAACATGACCCAATCTGTTATAACCTTCATTTCTAATGTGAACATATACCGATACGAAGTTTCCTACCGTGCTCTCAATATCATCTTTGAATAACTCAGGACTGTCTACCTTTAATCTAGGAACTCTGTCAACCACAAAGGGAGGTAATAGGCCAGAAACCAAGACGGGCGCTGACATGCGGATTGTTGAGTTACCTTGAAATATAAACACACAAGCAGAGAAAATTTGGACTGAACCAAATACAATCAAATAGAAACCTACTTGGTAATTAATGAGTTTCCTATTCTGAAATCCATTAACTAAGAGCAACAAACCAAACCCGAAATCAATAAAGAACAGCAATACATTAGATGGTTTAATTCTCTGTTTCTCCACAATGGCGACATAAACCTCAAGCCCATGAACTAAAGCATTGAAGATAGCCCATATTCCAAATACCGCTGCGAGAAGATCCACATATAATATTTCATTGAAGTAAAATACAAGAGAAGCAACAATAGCCCCAACAAATCGAGCGAATTCCCCCAGCGTACGATATCGAATAAATCGATACATAAACAGGACACTTGAACTCAATAGCAATAATCTTAAACCGAAAAACAGGGCACTCCATACAAAATTGGTCCGTGTTATCATGAAAATTCCCAAACCAATATAAACAATTCCCAATAAGGCTTGGGTAGTAAAAATCCAAAAATCCGAGCGTTTATTCTTATCCATATACTACCTCTTTCCTTAATACTACCATAAGTCATATAAATGTGTATAATAGTCTCATGACATTCACAAAAAGATTAATAGACTGGTATCACGAAAATAAAAGAGACCTTCCATTTAGAAAACAAAAAGACCCCTATAAAATATGGGTCTCTGAAATCATGGCCCAGCAAACACAAATTAATACAATGATTCCCTACTACGAAAACTGGATTCAAAAATATCCAAACATCAAAGCACTATCAGAAGCTGATATTGAAGATGTCCTGAAGCAATGGGAAGGCTTAGGATACTATCGACGAGCCCGAAACCTTCATAAAGGTGCTCTTTATGTTATGGAGAACTTCGATGGTGATCTTCCAAAATCAAAGAAACAGTTAATGGAAATACCTGGAATCGGAGAATATACCTCTTCTGCAATCGCCTCTATCGCCTTTGGATTACCTGAAATTGCGATTGATGGTAACGTTAAACGCGTCATGGCACGCACACTTAATTACACAGAGAATGTGAATACACGAGCTGCGCATGTTTACTTTGAGACATACTTAAAACACGAACTGACGCTCAATCATGCGGATCCAAGTGAATTTACTCAGGCACTGATGGAGCTTGGCGCACTGGTATGTACACCATCCAATACTGAGTGTATCGGTTGTCCGCTTAAAGAATTATGTGCGGCGTATCGTGGTGAAACTATGGGACAAGTTCCCTTCATTCCTAAAGCTAAACCGGTACCTAAATATAAAAAGTCTGTTCTCATTAAGAAAACAGACACGACAATCTTACTATCAACGGATTCAAGTGATGGTCTTATGGAAGGTCTCTATCGACTTCCTCAGATTGATGATTATCTTGAACTAAATGAATTAGCTTCATTAAGTCATAAGTTCTCTCATCTTCAATGGGATATCAAAGCATATGAAGTTGATACGATTGATGATAAAAAACACGTTATAGAAGTTCTAATTTCTGACTTAGAAACATTACCGATTATAACAGCCCATAAGAAAATATTAAAACAGTTGCGGATCTATTAACGATCCACAACTGTTTTTAATTCTGCATGAACAATAACCCTGAATTCATCATAGGTTAAGGGTTGAGAACACGTAACAAGTGTCAGTGTTGTCTTACCTGGAATATCTTCTAATACACTTACATCTGTATATACAACGGTTTTGATTTCGAATATCTCATAAGTATAAACTTTATCTTTAGTCGTCAGTGTAATGACGTCTTTATCGTTAAGCTTATCAAAGTCTCTAAACACGCAGGATGCACAGGCACCATTATGTCCTGCTATTGAGAAGTTTCCTTCATCAAGTGTTTTATTGGGCCACGCTACAACATAGCGCGTTAAGTAATCCCAGTTTTCTGATTGCATGACTAAATGATTCACACCGATGCTTTCAATATTAATAACTCCCATTGCTTCCGCATCTGCTGCTTCTGGCATTTCGCCTTCTTCAACGAAAGGTTGATCAAAGAAACTATCCAGTTCTTCATTGATTGATTTGTTTTCAATGTATTCACTGATAAATTTATATCCAATCATTGAAACACCTGTCAGAATCAAAAGTATACCGACAACTCCTAAAATACTTATTTTACGTTTTTTCATAACATTACCTCGTAGTTTCATTGTAACATAAATAAAAACGGAAGCTCAAGTTCCGTTTTTGTTTCAAATTTGTATAATCTAATTACT
>JAAYNU010000198.1 GCA_012520695.1 Erysipelothrix sp. | reverse complement strand
TCACCAAACATAAAATTACACTTATTTTTTCTTCTATATTAAGCATAAGAAAAACACGACCCCTAAGGACCGTGCTAAATATTATTTTAAAAAACGATTGTTAGATTCATCATCACAAATGACCGATTCGTTTCGTAAGAATAATCGAGTACACTCGATATAGAAGAAACGATACAATACAAGACACGAAAATAATGACCTGAATCCAGTCTTTAAGCGATTCATCAAATTCCGATTTAAACGAAAACGCAATCACGATAAAAGCAGATAGAATGAGAAAGACTAAGTAAATCACTTCAAACTAACCAAAAGTACGAATAGGCCCCCAGTTAATAAAAGATTTAAATGAATGTGCATAAATCAATTTAAACACAAACAGTAAAGAAAAAGCATATATTGGCAACATTCTCATAAAGTCTTCCATAAGACCACTATTCCTTATCGTCGTTTAACCATTTTCATTCGAATAAACTCCTCACGCTCTTTTTCTTCAAGCGCATCATTAATGAGTTTAATCTTCACCTCAAGGTCAGGAATCACAATTTCATTCAAAGCATTCGCACGCTTACGACTCTTCTCAATCGCCTTCGCTAAACGAAACATTCCATTATCAAGCTCCGCTAACTTCACAGTATAAAACTTCACTTGCCTCATCTCTAAGTACACCTCATCTAAACGAGAATTACTTACAGAAAGCGCATAAGGAATCTTCAATTCACTCTCAGGAATGCTAACCTTAGGAATCTCAATCCCCATAACCGAACGATATACAATCTTCACATTCGTCTCAACCGGCGTTACATTCGCAACCCGCTCAATAATACCCAGCGATAAGTTCGCCCTTTGTAAGGCAGCATACGCACGATCATACGTTTCATCGATGACACTACGCAACGCTTTCACATCATCCATCATCTTAGATAATTCCTGCATTAAAATAATACGTTTACGATCCATGAGTTCATAACCCAAATTCGCAAGACGCAAGGACTCCTTACATGCCATTAAGTTCCCTTTTGTGATCAACATGTCAGTTCAAGCCTTCCATAAACTTCGGATAAGCAGCCCTGAAGTACACACCCGCAGCATCATGATCATAAAATTCATCCAGAAGCTTCGCCTCTAAACGATCCAAATCATGACGCGGAAGTAACGATACTAAGTGCCAACCCAGATCAAGTGTTTCCTCAATAGCACGGTTATTACCCTCGCCCTGACCAACATAAACATGTTCAAACAAGAGACCGAAATTAAGATACACACGATCCTGAGGACTCAATTCATCGAGCCCGATTACGGAGGCAAGGTTTCTGATATCGATAACCTTCGCATACGCCGCAAACAACTGACTCGAAAGATCCGCATGATCAAAGCGCGTCAAACCATCCCCAATCCCATCCTTCATCAAACGAGACAAAGAAGGAAGCACAGAAATAGGTGGATAAATCCCCTGCTGCATTAAGGTACGATCCAATACGATCTGACCCTCAGTAATATACCCCGTACAGTCCGCAATTGGATGTGAGATATCATCATTAGGCATCGTAAGAATTGGAATCTGCGTTAAACTACCCGCACTCCCCTCAATACACCCCGCACGCTCATACATCGACGCAAGATCTGAATATAAATAACCAGGATAACCCTTACGACCCGGAATCTCTTCCTTCGAAGAACTATACTCACGAAGCGCTTCACAATACGACGTAATATCACTCATCACAACCAAGATATGCATATCCTTCTCAAAGGCAAGATACTCAGCCGCAGTAAGCGCAAAACGAGGCGTAAGAATACGTTCAATGATTGGATCATTCGCAAGATTCAAAAACATCGTAACGTGATCCATAACCCCATGTTCCAAAAACGTTTGTTTAAAGAACGCCGCAACATCATGTTTAACACCCATTGCAGCGAACACAATCGCAAACGGTTCTTCCTTCTCACTGATAATTTTAGCCTGACGCACAATCTGAGCCGCAAGCTCGTTATGAGACAAACCAGAACCAGAAAAAATCGGTAATTTCTGACCACGAATCAAGGTATTCAAACCATCAATCGCCGAAATACCCGTATTAATGAAGTCACGAGGATACACACGCGCAACCGGATTAATAACACGACCGTTGATATCCATGAACTTATCCGTATAAACCGGACCCAAGCCATCGATTGGAACCCCTGAACCATTAAACGAACGCCCCAAAATTTCCTGAGACAAGCCCAGTTCAATCGGTTTACCCGAGAACTTAGTGACCACATTCTTCGTACTCATCCCTTCAGTGTTCTCAAACACCTGGATTAAAGCACGCTCACCCTGAATCTCAATAACACGACCCAAACGCGTGTGATCATTATCATCCACGAGCTCAACCAATTCATCAAATGATGCATCCTTGACGCCCTCAACAGCAACCAAAGGACCATTAATGCTCGATAAACCCTTAAAATAAACTGACATAATTAGACCTCCTATTCTATTGAAGCAAGCAAGGAATCAACCTTGGTATAATACGCATCAAACTTACTTAAATCTTCATCCACATTATATTTTAAACTCACTAAATCATCAAAGATACGCGTCGCGAGAATCGATGACATTGGAATACTCTGAGCCAAGACCTTTTGACACTCTTTATAAGTATAAATCATAAGTTTCAACATCGCAGCCTGCTTCGCAAGACTCACTGAAGAGTCATACTCATGAAAGGCATTTTGTTGAAGATACCCGACCCGAATCACACGACCCATTTCAATTGTGAGTCGCTGACGATCCGCAAGAACATCCTGACCAATCAACTTCACAATTTCCATAAGACTTGTTTCCTCATTCAAGATACTCAGTAAATCCTGACGATGAATTAAAAATTCTTCTCCCAGATTTTCATCATACCAATTCTGAAGCTGAGGTAAATACTCCGAATACGATTGATTATAGTTAACCGAAGGAAAGTGACGAACATACGCAAGATTCTTATCAAGAGCCCAAAACGAACCAATGAAACGCTGCGTATTCTGAGTCACTGGCTCAGAGAAGTCAGCACCCTGCGGCGATATCGCACCAATTATAGAAATTGATCCAACCTCACCACCCAAAGTTTCAACGAAACTTGAACGCTCATAGAACGCCGCTAATCGTGAAGCAAGATATGCAGGAAACCCTTCCTCAGCAGGCATTTCTTCCAAGCGACCCGACAACTCACGCAAAGCCTCAGCCCAACGCGACGTAGAGTCCGCCATAACCGCAACATGATAACCCATGTCACGATAATACTCCGCAAAAGTAATTCCAGTATAAATTGAAGCTTCACGCGCAGCAACTGGCATATTTGATGTGTTCGCAATTAAGATGGTTCGTTCCATCAAGGTACGACCCGTCTTAGGATCCACAAGACTTGAGAACTCCTCAAGAACCTGAGCCATCTCATTACCACGCTCACCACAGCCAATATAAACAATAATATCCGCATCACACCACTTCGCAAACTGATGCTGAAGCATGGTTTTACCAGCCCCAAAACCACCAGGAATTGCAGCCGATCCACCCTTAACAATCGGGAAACATGTATCAATAACACGCTGACCCGTGATTAAAGGAACCTTCGCATCAATTCTTGACTTAACAGGACGTTCATGACGAATCGCCCACATGGAACTCATGGTAAAGGATTCACCCGATTCGAAGGAAACTAAGACATCCTCAATCGTGAATTCACCCGACACACACTCACTGGCAATAACACCATCGATTTGAGCAAGAAAGCGATGCTCAATTGAACCCGTTTCCTGAATCGAGGCAATCACATCACCGCGTTTAACGACATCCTTATTTGCTACTTTATACGTAACAGACCACTTTTTATCAGCGTCTAAAGTACGCATCGTTTGTCCCACATCAAGGTATGATCCATAAGTCTCCTTAAGATTAATTAAAGGACGACCAATACCATCATAAATACTACCTAAAAGACCCGGCCCAAGCTCAACGGATAATGGATTACCCGTGTGCTTGATTGACTCTCCGACTTTCATGGACGTAGTAGATTCATAGACTTGAATCGTTACAAAATCAGAATCAATTCCGATAACCTCACCCAAAAGACCTTTTTTCCCGACATAAACCATTTCAGACATGATAAAATTATCAACATCCTTAGATTTAATGATCGGACCGTTGATCCAATATATGCTACTCAATTTTCATCACTCCGTATCCATAATTGACTCGTTTCGACAAATTTCTTCATTGCATTATTAAAGCGCGTTTCCAATGAGAAGTCATAGAGACGATTATCAAGAGTGTACATTAAACCACCCAGTCTCAGCTCTTTAACCTCAGTTTCAAACCCTTCAACTAAAGCTAAATCACGAGATGAAATACTGACAACTCCCCCGGATTCAACTTTAGATAAGATGGATGTAATATATTCTTTATATTTAGTTTCATCTTGCGTGAATTCTATTACCTCTTTTTCAAGAGAGACTTTGAATTCATTTAAGAGTTCATTTCGATAACGTTTCAATTCAGAAATGGTTCCAAATTCAAGCGCAGAAGTTTCACGATGCTCTAAATGAGCCTGCTTTTCCTTCAAACGTTTGAGTTTCTCCTCGTATTGGTTTTCAACCGATCTACGGTAGTTACTCAACAATGAATCCACTTGTTCACTTTGGCCATGATCTAAAAGTTCGATTGCTTTTTGTGCACGCATATCAATGACATGAACAATCTCATCACTGACGCGTTTTTTCTCACCTGACATTAAACCACCTCCCCGATTATTTTAGAAATCGTATCATCAATCATCGACTGAACATCGTGTGATTTATGACGATCCGAAATTTCAACAATTAGCAATCGATTCGACGAGAGCTTCATCTCTTGAATGCGTTCGCGATCAAGATTGAAGACAACTGATGTCAATAATAAAATACCGATTGACTCATCATTAAAAACTTGTTCAAGCGCAGCATTTAATGCAACGACATCATGAACAACAACACCCTCAATACCAGCTAAACGCAAGCCCATTTGGGTATCGATGTTATCGCTGATAAGGAACATTTTCATAATTTTTGAATGATTAAAATTGCGATAAGAAGACCGTAAATCGCAACCCCTTCAGCCAACGCAACGAAGATCATTGCCTTACCGAAAATATCTTCCTTCTCTGATATAGCACCAATTGCAGCCGGTGCCGCTTGCGCAACCGCATAACCAGCACCAATAACCGATGCACTTACTGCCAACGCAGCTGCAATATATGCCATCCCTTGAGCAATTGAACCTTGGAAAGGATCATTCGCAACAGGAACTTCGTTCGCAGATGTAACACCTGTGAATAAAACAATCCCAATCATTGATGCAAAGAACAATGAAATCTGAAGCACTACCCGAAACTTAGCACTGCGAGGATCCACTTTTTTCTTGAAAACAGGAATTAAAGGTAAAGTAATTAAAGCAATAAGCACCAACGGGCCGAAAATTTCAAATAAGTTCATTAATATGTCCTCCTTAGTAGACTGAATTAAACTTCTTGCCACCACCATCGTAGTAACGACTAAACATTTCATAATACTCAAGACGCAATGTTTGAATCCCTACAATCAGTCCCTCAAGACCAATCACAAGAATATTTCCTAGAATCAGAGCAACAATACCCGCATTACCTGACATCTCAGTCAGCATAATAACAACAGACATCATCCCAGCATGCGAGAGCACAAAGCCACCGACACGAAGAAACGACATTGTATTCGTTACAAATCCCAGGACAACCTCAAAGAGTTCAAACAGCCCCTCTGTGATATACCCACCCCATCCTTCATGAGGTGTCGCACTCATTTTATGAATCATGTTACTGAGCGGTTCCTTTAAGAGAATGGAAGCAAGTGGTAAAGCAATAAATATGATCATCGTGATTGGATTCATTAGTTTAATCGATGCACCACTGAACATCACAGCGATATTCGCAAGCGCAAAGCCATAAAATAAGAAACCCGCAACCCCATTTTGACTAAACAGTGCTTCATCCACCTTCTTAGCCTTTAGACAAAGAACGATGTTGATGAGGATGGACGATAGAATTAAAACCGCCCCCAGAGCAACTGCAGTAATTAATAATGGCATTGTGAATTCAGGACTCGCGACATGAATCGGCAAGCCGATTGGATTCAGTATTGGATTCAAAATGGTCTCATTCCCAAAGAATGAACCAAACAAGAACCCGAAGACCATGGAAGAAACCCCAATGCGCGACGCAACAGCGCCCAATTCCATACCCTTTTTCTTATATAAATAAGTTCCACCCAAAACGAGTACTAAACCTTGTCCTACATCACCAAACATGATCCCAAATAAGAGACAGAATGTCAGCGCAAAGTAGAACGTTGGATCAAAGCCATCGTATTGCGGTAAACCATACATTTCAATGAATAATTTAAACGGACGCGAGAACCAACCATTCTTAAGTTTCGTTGGTGGCATCAAGCCCGGTTCAGAATCCGCTGGGAAGTCTCTAATCACGACACGATCCGTAAACAGTCCCCTAAAATTCTCGATATCCGTTTCAGCGACAAATCCCGTAAGAACGACCTCTTCACCAAAAAGTGTGATGTATTTGAGGAATTCTTCTTTTGATTTTTGTTTCTTAACATAGCCATAGATATGGTCTAATAGCTCATAACAATCGTGATTCAAAATCTCTTCTGTCACAATCGGTATCGCGATGGGCTCAAAATAAAGGGAATCAAACATCTCCCTTAACATGACTTCATCTTCACTAAGGCTTAAATAAGCAATCCAGCCATAGTGTTTATTACGATGCAAGAGTGTGAATACAAAGCGCTTATCAGCGTGCAGCACAATCTTTGATAATGATGCGGTTGGTATACGACCGAATTTTAGGCGTATGAAACTGTCTTCAATGTGATCCATTGGATATTGTTTCAAGGCATCAAGCGCTATTTTATCATCACTGTCCAGTGCTGAACTTGTTTCATGAGAATGAAGCGTATTATACTTCATCTCCGCTTCAGTGATCGCACCTTCAATCTCGTCGATTGAATATTCACGATCAAAATCATCATCAAGATTTAAGTCAAGATCAGATACGATGCGTTCACAGCGATTCAAAAATGATTCATAGATCTTTTCATTAGGAAACGGTAAACCTGCATTTCCTTCATTCATTACAGTACTTGCGAGTTCTGGATGGAAATGATCAACCGACAAAATATAATCAATCATCTTAAATACATTATCGGGTTGGGTCGCCAGACGAACCAATCGCATAGTTTCAATTGCCAAACAAATCACCTCCTAATAGATTAATAGTTTTTCAATTTCTTGCGGTGCGATTTTGTATCGAACCCCTTCGACCACATCAATGACATTTTTAATTTCAAGTGTGACCAAGCTCATATAAGCAAATAAAGTGACATCTGTATTCGTTGAGAAGCGCATTAATCGCTTCAGTGTTTTATAGCGAATCGTATCGAAGTAGTGTTCTATGTGATTCACATCATCAAAGGGACCAAATTGACCATAATATGAGCTTTCTAAATCACTCAAAATCGTATCACTATCCGCTGTTTCAACCCATTCTTTAATCTTCTTTTCACTGATGTGAAGCGTTGGACCCATACGCCGTGCATGCATGTCTTGCGGTGAAACGTCGAAGTACTTCTTCATACGATAAATAAGGGCAATGTTTTCAAGTTCCAATTGCATGATGAAGATGTTTAGTAACTCATCATCACTCTCCTCGCTTTTAATCAGCGTGAGCATGGTTTGATTGTAGTGAGCTTGGAGTAAATCCTCCACTTGGGATAAATCAACATCATCACTTGACAAGACCCCCAAAACCTTACGATACTCTGTATCCGCAACGACCTTCAAGACGTCTTGATACGTAGTACAGACCATCAAGGCATCGACATCAAAAACCATTAAGTGATTCAACTCATTAAGAAATTGTCCGTAATGATGTGTTGAACCGGATTCAATGGCTCTGAGCACAAAGATCAAATGATTCATCTCTAGCTCTTTCAGATAAAATTGGTAGAAGTGATGCTTGTCCTTTTGAACGTATCGCATCAGTAATGAGAACTCACTCATCGCAATCGAACGAATTCTTTGTTCGAGAAACTCGCGGTGAATCGCTTCTTCATTTACTCCTTCTAATACACTGAGATATCGTGTTTGACCCTTAAGATATGAGGCTACTTCGCCCACTGTATCAAGGTCCAACATGGCAGCATAATTCTGCGGACTTAAGTGCTTTGAGTAAAGTGCACGGGCTTTTGTGGCCATTGCATAATCATTCGCCATGGAAAATCTCAGAGAGAATCATTGCACGGTGTGATTCACTTACTTTTTTAAAGTCTTTTTCTAGTATTGATTTTTGTTGCTGAAGTGAAACAGCGACATCACGTTTTGCTTGGATTAAAACAGTGTCTGTTTTTTCCAAGATCATGCGTGATTCATTTTCAAATGATTCGAGTGCTTCGCGATCAACCGTTTTCTTGAGTTCATTGAAGACCTCTTGGCTGTTCAGAGTTGCCCCTTGGGCTTCTTCGATTCGCACTTGCGCAGCCTCATTTGCATTCAATATTTGTAGGAATAATTCGTCCATCCAGATACCCCCTAACTATAACAACTATACGCTCAATGTATATTAATTTCAAGAATTACATTCTATTTTTTATAATTCTGTGATATAATTTTTTATGACATACGGAGAAATACCCAAGAGGCTGAAGGGGTCGGTCTCGAACACCGATAGGAGCGTGAGCTCGCGAGGGTTCAAATCCCTCTTTCTTCGCCATGTATACACCAAAGCCACTGAAAAGTGGTTTTTCTTTTGCGCATCCCTAACTCAATGTCTTATATTTTATAAATAACATAAAAGGCACTATCCGCGGATAGTGCCTTCATAACGTGGTGAAGCACAACTTTTGTATTCAATTATGCTTACTTCAAGAAGATGCGTCACGTTTGGTGTAGAGGGAAGAAACACCTCGCATCCCATTTCACTTCTCCAAGATTGATTAGTGACGCTCGGTGCGCCTTCTCAATATAAGTCCAATTGCAATTAATAGTAATGGTAATAAACTCACATCACTACTTTCACCTGTTGCTGGAAGTGATGGTAAGTCAACTGGTACCACAGGAGCAACCACGGGTTTAACAATCGGTGGTGTAATAACAGGAGGGGTCACCACTGGAGGTGTAACAATTGGAGGCGTCACAACAGGTGGCGTTACCACTGGTGGTTTCACAACCGGAGGCGTTACTGGAGGTTTCGGATCCGGT
>JAAYNU010000197.1 GCA_012520695.1 Erysipelothrix sp. | reverse complement strand
GTATCTTAAATCTAATCACAAGACAAACATTATCTAATTTGGTATGATTACACCATAGGAGGAATCTGAAAAATGAATAAAAACTACACATTGAATAACGATTTAGAAATACCTGTTGTTGGTTTTGGAACATGGCAAACACCCGATGGTGAGGTGGCTGAACTATCAGTGCTCACAGCCCTTAAAGCTGGATACACCCACATCGATACTGCCGCAGCATACAAGAATGAGGAAAGTGTTGGACGAGCAATCAAAAAGAGTGGACTCAACCGTGAAGATCTTTACATCACGACTAAACTCACGAACCCTTCTCATACTTATGAGGATGCGCAACAATCCATTAAAGATTCATTAGAAAAATTAGATTTAGATTACATTGATCTCTATCTCATCCACTGGCCTAACCCAGTCACAAGTCGCCATGAATGGAAAAAGAGAAACGCTGATTCATGGCGCGCAATGGAAGAAGCAGTTGATGCAGGACTGATTAAATCAATCGGAGTATCAAACTTCCACCCGCACCACATTGATGCATTATTAGAAACTGCACGCATTAAACCTGCAGTCAACCAAATCTTACTGAATCCAAGTGACATGCAAGAAGAACTTGTAAGATACAATAAGAAACATGACATCCTGTCCGAAGCTTACAGTCCCCTAGGAACAGGAAAAATCTTTGAAGTAGAATCACTCAAAGACCTCGCAAGTAAATACAATAAAACGGTTGCTCAAGTTGTTATTCGTTGGTCACTTCACCACGGATTCCTTCCGCTACCTAAATCAGTTACACCTGAACGAATCGTATCAAACTTTGATGTCTATGACTTCGAACTCAGTCCAGAGGACATAGCATTGATCGATGGACTCAAAGGAACTGCTGGATCCGCAATAGATCCTGACACTACTAATTTCTAATCATCACACAATTAATAAGCTTACTGATCAGTTGACCAGTAAGCTTATTTTTTATTTAATCATTCAAACTCTCTAGGTTCGTTAAGGTACGAACACACAGATACATGAATACTGCACACATTGCTAATGAGTAACCTGAGACAAAGATAAAGCTATAGAGTGTAGAATTCATGGATGCTAATACAATTACGAACAGTGGCACGATCACAATTAGAGCTGAGACCACCATACTGATGAACTGACTTAAGCCAGCACCGAGTTTGGCTCCAATATATCCGTCGATGAGAATGGTTTTATAAATTATCATTGCCTTCAGTAATACTTGCGCAATAATAACGTACACAACATCCATTACCGAGGCCCTCATGATGATTCCGATTGGAATTGCGATAAACACTGCGCGAATCAAAGAGATGAAATGTTCCAACATTGTTGAATACAAGAGTTTATTCCACATCGTATCGGGAATGATAAAGAGGAAGTAGCGTTCAAATTCATCACGCCACGTGTTTGCGGGTGTAAAGAACACAGTAATGTAGAGTGATACTCCGCAAGCAATAAGGAAGTAATAACTACTTTCAGTCTCCATATAGACTGAAAAAATACCGACCGCTATTCCCAAGACTAAAGTAATTAAATCCCCAAATGAAATAAAGTATTTACGAACACGTCTTCGCTCAATGAACTGCCTTGAAAAAATAGTTTTGGCTAATGTCCCTTTAAGTTTTCCGTTATAAGTATGAATTTTCTGTTTGTTTCCAACCATTTCGCTGAAGGACGCATTCCCTTTCTTCGACTCAACATGAGTTAGGTGTTCTGAGAATTTAATTGCATCTTCATAATACTGACCGGTACATTCCATACGATAAGCAATGATTCCCAAGCT
>JAAYNU010000196.1 GCA_012520695.1 Erysipelothrix sp. | reverse complement strand
TGCTCAAGATCTGGTGATATTAGCGAAGTGGTCACACCTGTTCCCATCCCGAACACAGAAGTTAAGCACTTTAGCGGCGACAATATCTAGGCATGCCCTAGTGAAGATAGCTCATTGCCGGTTAATTAGACATTCCAGATGGAGTGTCTTTTTTTATGAATTAGAGGCTCAATATGATATAATTATATCCATGGTGGTAAAAATGAAAACAATAAAAATACAAACAAATTCAGTACAAGAAACAATGGCAATAGCTAAGAATTTAGCGACAAATATTCACTCAGGATGCCTGATTTTTCTTAATGGAGACTTAGGAACTGGTAAAACCGCATTCACTAAGGGAATTGCGCTAGGACTTGGTATTGAAGATACAATAACAAGCCCAACCTTCACACTCCTGAAGGAATACGAAGGACGCCTAAACTTAAAACACATCGATGCTTATCGATTAGAGGGCATTGATTCAGATTCCCTTGGACTGTATGATCTTATGGATATCGATTCAGTCATCGTTTTAGAATGGGGAAGCTTCATTCAAGATCAAAGTTTGAATCCTGAATACATTATTAATTTAGAATACATCGACGAAAACACACGAAACATAGAAATTATTGAGGTAGGTTCATGAAAACAATCATTATCGATACATCCCACAGTCTACTTGCAGTAGGATTAGTGGAAGATGGTAAGATCATCCATTCACGACAAGAAGTTGTTCAGAAAAAACAATCTGAATATTTACTGCTTTATGTGGATGAATTGATGAAAGAGGCACAGTGGAAACCCAAAGACTTAGATCGTCTTGTGATTACTGATGGTCCAGGGAGTTATACAGGAATGCGAATCGGAATCACATTCGCAAAAACACTTGCTCTGACACATCCTACAATGGAAGTATTCACAGTAGATACCTTACTCTCATTAATGGGCAAGACAACCGGCTTTGCGTTCATCGATGCACGTTCAAAACGAGTGTTTGGTGCATATGGTGATGAAGGTGCAATCAGAGATGAAAGAGTGTACCAATTTGAAGAATTAAGTGATATCACATGCGATATGTTTGGGGATACATCGCTTTTTGGTGAAGTGAACCGATACGGTAATGTGATTGAAAACATCCTTGCGGTTGAATCATCATGGGTCTTAGTTGAAGACAGTGATCTCCTTGTTCCTCGATACATTAAATGACACTAAGAAAAGCACGTCCAAGTGATCTGGAGGCAATCGTTTTATTAGATCATAAGGTTTTAAAAACAAACTGGCATGAACGCCTTTATTTAGAAGAAATTACGAATAAGAACACACACTTTTGGATCTTAGAACTCGAAGGACTCATTGTGGGGTTTCTTGCGATTAAAGTCATAGCGGATGAAGGAGAAATACTGCAATTTGCGGTTGATCCTGTTTATCAAGGCCAAGGATTTGGAAGTTTACTAATAGATTATGCTTTAGAAAATCTAAATATTATGGATTTATTTCTTGAAGTAGCGGATTCAAATGAAATCGCACGAAAGTTCTATAAGAAATATGATTTTCAATTGATGCGTATTCGTAAGAATTATTACGGACCCGATCAAAACGGTATTGAAATGAGAAAGAGGTTGAAATAGCTATGTTATTGCTATCAATAGAATCAAGCTGCGATGAAACATCCGCAGCAGTTATTAAAGATGGAACAGAAGTTTTAAGTAATTCTGTTTCAACTCAAATTGCGGTACACCAAGCCTTTGGGGGAGTTTTCCCTGAAGTAGCATCACGACTCCACGTTGAGAAGATCAATTTGGTCATTAAAGATGCTTTAAAGATCGCAGGAGTGAGTTTGGAAGACCTTGACGCAATTGCCTTCACACAAGGGCCAGGTCTTGTGGGGTCGCTTCATGTGGGTGTAATGGCAGCGAAGACCTTAGCGTGGTCACTTGATATACCGCTTGTTCCTGTTCATCATATTGCAGGTCATATTTATGCGAATATGTTATCAGGAGATCTTGAGTTTCCATTGATGGCGCTTGTTATTTCAGGAGGCCATACGGAACTTGTTTATATGGAATCGGATTATTCATTCGAGGTCATTGGTAAAACACAAGACGATGCGGTAGGGGAAGCCTATGATAAAGTAGCGCGCCTCATGGGACTTGCTTATCCAGGGGGTCCTATCATTGATAAACTTGCGAAAGAGGGAAAGAAGAATTACATTCTTCCCAAGACAAAAACAGAATCTGTGCTTGATTTTTCCTTTAGTGGATTAAAATCAGCTGTTCGTCAAAGTATGCTTCGTGAGGAGCGTAATGATCAACCGCTGATTGTTGAAGATATGGCATTCGCATTTCAAAACAGAGCCGTTGATCAATTAATGGAGCGCGTTGAATCTGCACTTGCTGAGTATTCTGTTAAAACTTTGGTACTAGCAGGGGGCGTTGCAGCCAATTCACTTGTGAGAGAACGCATCTATAAATTCCAAAATGATGAGACTCAGGTCCTCATTCCGCCAATTTGGGCGTGTATGGATCAAGCAGCAATGATCGGTTTGGCCGGTTTTAAGGCATATGAGCGCGGTGTTAGGGGAGATTGTGAAATATCTGCCAATTCTAACATGGTCTTGTGAAGGAATTAATTAATACTCATTTAATACCCCACTAGTTTGTGATATGATTATCACATGGTGGTGAAAATATGAGTAAAATATCGAATGTGCCTAAGGCAACCTTGCAAAGATATCCAATTTATCTGAAAGCTTTGAGAAAATTACACAATATGGGCGTTGAGCGTATTTTATCACGTGAACTAGCATTGTTTGTGGATATTGAATCCACAACAATTCGTCGAGACTTTTCTTTTATTGGTTCGATGGGGAAACAAGGATATGGTTATGATGTTCAAGTCTTAATTGAAATGTTTGATGATCTTTTAGGGGTCAGTTTTGATGAAGAATTAATTCTCATTGGAGCTGGTAACTTAGGACGAGCAATACTTAACTATAATCGATGGAATCATGTGGTTGGCGAAATTTCAGTGGCCTTCGATATTGATCCCAATAAACTAGGGGAAGCGTCTGATATTCCGATTTATCACATGAGTGAGTTGGAACAACGCATACCAAAAGGATGCCGTATCGCAATTGTGACGGTATCTAAAAATGTACAAGAAACAATCGACCGTTTGGTCAGTTTGGGTATTGTGGGCATTGTGGACTTTTCCAGTGAACACATTCAAGTACCAAAACATGTAATCGTAAAAACAGTGGACGTTGTATCAACGATCCAAGAGCTGATTTTTCAAACAAATAATATTCGATAACGAGGTGGAAAAGATGATTTCATATATGACAGTACGTGAGTGCTATGATTTACTAGCAATGGGTTCCGATTTTGAACTCGATACAATTGAATACATTCAATTACAAGGGTGGATTCGTACAAACCGAAATGGTAAAAATGTAGGATTTATTGAATTAAATGATGGAACTTATTTCCGTTCAGCACAGTGTGTTTACGCAACAGAATTAGACAACTATGAAGAAATTGGAAAATACGGAACAGGAAGTGCGATCACAGTTACGGGTCGTTTCAAACCTACTCCAGATGGTCGTCAACCTTTTGAAATTGAAGTCACTGAGGTTGTGCTCGAGGGCGCATGCAGTTCAGATTATCCACTCCAAAAGAAACGTCATTCTTATGAATACTTAAGAGAGATTGCGCACCTAAGAGTGCGTACAAACTCATTTATGGCAGTCTTCAGAGTGCGCTCAGTGCTCTCAATGGCAATTCATGAATTCTTCCAAAACCAAGGATTTGTTTATGTTCATACGCCAATCATTACGGGTAACGATGCGGAAGGTGCTGGAGAAGCATTTGTAGCAACAACTCGCGGAGATGGCGACTATGAAAAGGACTTCTTTGGAAAGAAAGCAAGTCTTACAGTATCAGGTCAATTGCATGCTGAAGCATTCGCATTAGCATTCAGAGATGTGTATACATTTGGACCTACGTTCCGTGCTGAGAAATCAAACACTGCCCGCCATGCATCTGAATTCTGGATGGTTGAACCTGAGATTGCGTTTGCGGACTTAGATGACAACATGAACTTAATTCAAGACATGGTAAAATACTGTATTGAATATGTGCTTGAAAATGCGCCAGAAGAAATGAAATTCTTCAATGACCGCATTGATACAACACTTTTAGAACGCTTAAATAACTTAATTAAAACAGACTTCCAACGCATGACGTATACAGAAGCAGTTGATCTTCTAATGAAGGAAAACGACCGATTCGAATTTAAAGTTGAATGGGGAACAGATCTTCAATCAGAACACGAACGTTATCTATCAGAAGAAGTTGTTAAAGGACCTGTATTTATTACAGACTATCCAAAAGACATTAAATCATTCTATATGAGATTGAACGACGACAATAAAACAGTTGCGGCATGTGATTTACTTGTGCCAAGTGTTGGAGAACTTGTCGGTGGATCGCAGCGTGAAGAACGCCTCGATTTCTTAGAAAAACGAATGAAAGAAATGGATATCGAAAAAGAAGGCCTCGAATGGTATCTTGACCTACGTCGTTATGGCGGAGTGAAGCATTCAGGATTTGGAATCGGTTTTGAACGTTTCTTAATGTACATAACAGCAATGGCAAACATCCGTGATGTGATTCCATTTGCACGTACACCAAAACACTTAGATTATTAAAAGGAGTCTTAAATGGATTATAGAGGGAATTACGTACCTAAAAAGCATGGGAAACTCGGCTACAGGATTGTAGTTCCTTTTCTTTTGCTCTTACTGGCAGGCTGTTTGATGATATATACATTCTAAACCGTCACAATAAGAAGTTGATACATCCTTAAATGTATGCAAGATGAATCATAGAGAAACTCGTAGCCTTATTACGCGCCTTGAAAAAGAGCGCAGTGAAGAGGGTACAGAGAGTTTGGTTTTCTCTGATTATGGTCAATACGGTGAAACCTTAGGTTTCTATCAAAACCAGTATAAACCCGGTACCAGAGATCCCTTCAATGGAAAGACTGTATTCTTAAATAATGTCTGTTCCGATGAAGAAAGCACCTATCTTATGGGCGTTGATTTAGATTCCAAAATTCCACTTGAATTCTTAGAAGATGGTTTTTATGAAGTTGAACTCTTAAGTGGTTTAACACGTTCACGCCTTGTATCAGAAGAAAAAATTGATGATACAGTGTATACGATTTCCCGTAATGGAAAATCAAAAAAGATTCGTATTTTTGCGAACAGTGCTTTGTTTGATTTTGAAGAACACAAAATACTAAATGAAAATGTTTTATACTTAGAAGTGAGTTCAGATGATGAACATGAGAAATACGATATCGCAATTGATCCTAGTGGATTAACACTTTATAATGATGGCGATACTAATTATGGCAATCAATATAATGGCGTTGTTGAAGCGGATGAAATGTATGATGTCGCACTAAAACTTAAAGAAAAACTTGAAGCTAAAGGGCTTAGAGTTTTAGTCTTAAGGGATAATGAAACACCCATTAATGTTTTTGGTGAAGATGGGCGGATTGCGA
>JAAYNU010000195.1 GCA_012520695.1 Erysipelothrix sp. | reverse complement strand
TCGAACCGGTACGTTTTGTGATTGAAGGAGTTGTAGCTCTGCTTGCAATCGGACCAATTCAATTTCCAATTGATCGAAATTCTCTTCAAATAAAGCAGCATCATCTGGGTAAACAGATACGAGCCAATCAACCATGGTACGCGCCATCGACGTCATATTCAATGGGTCCATCCATAAAAACGGATCCATATTATAAACATCCGGAGTCGTTAGTCCATCATAATAAGGTGTATCAATATAATGAGGCACCTCAGTTACAGAAACGTTGGTATAACGGCTGAAGGGATACATGGCACTACGCTCAGATAAATCAATCATCTGAACCTTAGCTTCAGTAATATCATCCTTATACAGTTCCCAGTAAGGTTGAAGTTCATTAATATAGAACAATACATCTGCTCGTTTTATAATCGCTTCATAATCATTATGGATTGTTGTGAGTTGAGGAATATTGCCAGAATCCAATCGTTCTATATTCACACGATTACCCGCAAGACGCTCCATTAAAAATTGGTTTGGATAATTTGTGACCACAACGTTTCGTGTCCGTGGCACACATGCACTTACCATCAACAATAATATTGTTAATAGACTTATTTTTGTAATCTTACGTTTCATACTGGCCTCGTTTCCTTTTTTAACATTATACACTAATTATTCGCTCTCGATAACCCAGTCATTGGCTCTAAGTGTTAATACAGATCGTATCGCAAAGTAAATTGGTGTAGAAAGAAGTATTCCTGCAAACCCAAATAATGTACTTGCTGCAAAGAAAGTAAATAAGGACCATAATGGCTCTATTTTATTTCTCTTTGAGTAGACAAGTGGCGATATAACATAACTATCCACATTTGGTAAAATCATGACACCCAGGAAAATAAAGAACAAACGCGTTGAACTTAATCCCAAGGCAGTTAAGAAACCAAAGATGTTTGCGGATATTCCCCCAACATAAGGAATCAATAGTGCGAGTGATGTAATAATACCCATTACTAATGCATACTTATGACCCACAATGAAGTAGAACAATCCGTATTCCACGAAGGTAATCCCCATAATTACGACAAGTGTTCTAAGATATGAACTCACTGACTCATTAATCACAATTAAAGAGTTTCGTAATTTAGGAGAAATCATTTCAGCTAGGTTTAATGTACCTTTGCTGACTCTTTCATAATCCATAATAAAATAAATACCTATAATAAATGAGAACATTGCTGTTGTAACAACTCCCAATACTTTACCAAAGAAATTGGATACAAGTGCAGGAAGTGTAGGAATTGATCCCATTAACTTATTAAAATAATCAAGTACTTGTTGGTAGAACCCATCCACGATCGGAGATGGCTGATTGTTATTGTTTTCAACATACATTGTATACAGCTTTTGAAAGCCTTCGATGGCTGTATCAACAAGGGATGCTAAATCTGAATAGATTGAAGGGAAAATAGAAGAGAACAACCACCATAAGGCAAGCACAATCACGATAAACGTAATTGGCACCGATATACCTCGCTTAATATTATAGCGTTCAAAATAAACCACAATCGGTCTCAACATATATGCAATTCCAAACCCAATAATGAATGGCATCAGGATTACTTTAGCTTTACCAAAAAGGTATGACCATATTGGCCACGTTAAATTCAATAAAAGAATGATTGAAAGCACGAGGATCACGGTCAATAAACGACGAAGCGAAACATACTTTTCAACTTTCTCTTGTACTTTTACGATTAAGCTCATAATAAACCCCTTCTAGCGCATATACATATTTTGTGCGCGTTGTAATATAATGCGATGCATTTGTTTATGAAGCCAAACAACTAAAGGAACAAAAATCATATTCCCCGCAATGACCCAAAACGAACGATATGTGAAGAATCCAATCAATGAACCTGAATAGGATCTAAACATACTCAAAGCGACATACATCAAGACTTCTTTTATAAATAAACATAAAATTGCCATGACCATAAATTCAAGTGTATTCGATCCAACATATTTACGCCAGCGATACATGATTAGAAATGTAATCACATACGCAAACATAAAGACTGGATACGATGCTAAATGGTTCAAATCAAGCCAAACACTCACAACGAACACTTTCGCCATCAGTTCAAGCAGTGAATCGTTTTGTGACATCAAGACAATTCCTAAAAAGTGAAGTGAGCTCACAAACACAACTGTTCCCGTAGACATCGTCGATACGAATGAACCTACAACTAAATCAAGAACCAACAGAAGCGCTAAGAAACCCGCTTGCATAAAGCGTACGACTCTCACGATTTCTTCACCACCGATACATATTGAATATCGTTGAAATCAACGAGTGATTTAACGTAGACAATAAATCCGGCACTATCCGCGACAGCCTTCACAGAGTCAACCGACCCCATTAATAGACCTGCCGGAAAGATACCACCCATTCCCGAAGTACTCACAAGCATTTCTGGAAGAATGGAAGAACTCGTCTCCATTAATTTTACTGTGAAGAGGCCCGTATCGTTATTGTATGAATTCACAATACCCTGAACGAATCGACCACTCGCAATTTCAATCTTCACTGACACTTGAGAATAATCATTATTCGCAGTAATCAAAGAAACAATTGATTGTCCTTGCGTTACTGAAATTACTCGACCCACAATACCATAGGGCGTAATGACACCATCGCCCACAGCGACACCATCATCACTCCCTAAATCAATTGTGAGTGCCGAGTCCCATGTTTCAAGAGAACGGTTCATAACTTTCGCTTGAACAAGCGACATATCTGTATGCAAACCTTTTAATCCGTTTAATTCTTTTAATTCGAAAACTTCATTTTCTAATTCTTTTACACGCGTTTGCCATTGATGAGAAAACGCTAATTGTTCGCGCAATGCGTCGTTTTCATATCTTAAATCCCACGACGTTGCGATATCTTTACTGAAGTTAGTGACTGTTTTAATTGGATAATCAATGAGACTGTAACGAAGCATTGAAAAGAACCCAAAAAAACCGCGATCTGACGACTCATAGAAAGCACTGCGTTTAAAAACACCCATACCAAGTAATGATACAACGAGCGTCAAAATTATATATATTAATATTTGTCTGAATCCCTTTTTTTGTTTCATAGTATCACCTTCTTTATTATACTTACAATGGTGTCAATATACAAATGAATGAAGGATATTCACCGATTATTCAAAGAGTTCAGGATGGTCCATCCGAATTGATAAATAGTTACCACCGCTCACAATCAAATGATCTAAAACTTCTATACCAACCAAGAGCCCTGCCTCATGCATCACTTGGGTAACATGCAAGTCAGCTTGACTCGCTTTCATCGTCCCACCTGGATGATTATGTACTAAAATAACCCGCGTCGCATTCAAACTAACGCCTTCACGAAAGACATCTCGAGGATGAACAACGGACCGGTCAATCGTTCCTTTAAAAAGTAGTTCGTGACCCACAATCATATTCTGATTGTTTAAAAACACCACCATAAAGTGTTCCTGTTCCTTATATCCAATTTCAAAGTTAAGCCATTCCATCAATCGAGACGGTTCCGAAACAAAAATATCCGAATCCTTCGTAGGTCGAATAAGTCGCTTTCCCATCTCAACAATCGCCATCAATTCCGTCGCCTTCGCTTCTTTAATCCCTGATATCATCATTAACTGCAATCGATTGAGTTTCATAAATCGACTCATCCCACCTGATAAGTGCAAAACTTCATCCGCGATTTCAAGTGCAGACTTCTTGCGTGTACCAAAGCGAATGAACAGTGCCAACAACTCTCGATCCGATAAACTTTCAACACCATGCAGTGCCGCCTTCTCTCGCGGTCTTGTCTCTTCTTCCATTTCTTTAATTTTCATTTTCAAAAC
>JAAYNU010000194.1 GCA_012520695.1 Erysipelothrix sp. | reverse complement strand
TTAAAATAAGACTTAATGAATAATATACAAAATGGTCTTCTACGCTTGTAGTACAATTACTATGAATTCCATGTAGCAATCTTACACAGGACATCAGTTCTTATATTACGGGTGTAGTTTAGTGGTAAAACTTCAGCCTTCCAAGCTGACTACGGGAGTTCGATTCTCCTCACTCGCTCCAATATAAAAACAAAACTTGTTTCTGATGAGAGACAAGTTTTTTAGTGCGTTATTTTAATATGATTATAACGTAGGGGTGAAGCATGTTTCATTGATATCTGTCGTACTAACATGAATCAATGAATGGACTTGATCTAAAAGTTCTTTTACCACCGCGAGCCTGATACTAGACCCCCCTTTCCTTCGTTAAATACTTTTTCTCTTTCATAATAAAAAGCACCTCCCATTCTATAATTGCTTACAACAATTGTACAAATAATAGATGCTTTGGCTTTTATTTTTATCCCCTGAGTGGTTAGTGAGGAAGCTGCTTTCACAAAATTTCGAGTTCAAACTGGTTGAGTAAATCATTGGTCTCCATAACAGTGTATTGTTTTTCAATTGCGACGATGAGAAGTGCATCGCGTTTTTGTTTGGCATACAAACTTGAGTTGTCACTCAATGTTAGGAGTCGATTTGATTCTTCTAGGCTACATTGTAAAGCGATGCAAAATTGAATGATCTTATCTTTGCTGGCATTTTTAGAGCCTTGGATGATTTGATAAGCGTAGTTACGATCGAGTGTTGTCTTTTTGATAAGGTCGCTTTTAGTCATGTTTTTAACCGTCAATAAGCGTTCAAATTCAAGTGTGAATTCAGTTTCTTGGTAACTGTCTAAGATTAGTTCCAAGTCATCTTTGGAAGCATGTCTAAGGCTGTTTTCGAGTTCGATTGTTTTAATTTTTTTCATAAGAATCCTCTTTTTTCTATGCTATACTATATTAATGAACCATAAATCAGAAACGATTCTTGAGGAGTCGTTTGCGAAACAAATTAAATTGATTGAAAATAACGATCAATTCATTATTGAGAAACAATTCTATCAGCATCATAACATTGAAATCTATAATTTGCTAAAGAAAAATTCTCATCCCAACATATGTCCTATTTTTGAAGTCATGCAAGAATCGGATCATTTTACTGTACGCGAGGCATATCTTGGGAAGCAAACACTGAATGATTTGATTCCACTGACGAATATGCACTTATTCTATCGATACATCACACAACTTTGTGATGCACTGATTCATTTACATAAACTTAATATCGTTCACCGAGATTTGAAACCAGAGAATATTTTTATTGTGAATGGTAACTTAGTACTCAATGATTTTGATATCTCAAAACAACGTGTAGATTCACATCAAAGAAAGGATACCCATGTATTAGGGAGTGTTGGCTTTGCCTCGCCGGAGCAATATGGATTCTCACGAAGTGATGCACGCTCAGATATATACAGTCTGGGCATCGTGATCAACTTGATGATTACGGGAGATTTTATTTCTGAAACTTATATCAGTGGAAACTTGAAGTATATTGTCGACCGATGCGTTCAGATAGATCCTGAAGATCGATATCAAAGTGTTCAGGAAGTAAAAGAAGAATTAATGATACAAGAACGCGGGGGATCGAGGTTTACCTTACCCGGATTTAGAAGTAATACTAAACGAAATAAAATAATAGCGTGGTGTGTTTATCCAGTTCTTCTAATGGTTGTATTGGTTGCCGAGACGCAAGGAGAAACGCAGTTCATTGACCATGTAAAATCTAAAGTTGTGATCGCATTGGTTTTCACAGTAATCATTGCTGTGTGTTTTAATTATTTGAATATAAGGCGAGTGTTGCCACGTTCTATTCGAAGGCGTCCTGTCCTTGCGACACTGATACTTTTAGTACTCGGTTTAATTACAATCGTAATTATTTATGCACTATTTTTAGGAATCATTGATATTATGCTCGCAGCATACCAATGATTCCTTTTCTTTTGATATCCTTAGGGACAGGGAGGTAACACACGATGAAAAAATTAGTAGCTGTACTGTGTTTAACATTGTTTCTACTCATTGGTTGTTCTAGTTCAGACACACCCAAGGAAGAAACGAAATCTGAATATTCGATTGGAGAAACAGCAGAGATAAAGAATTTCAACATTACTGTCAATTCGATTAAATCACTTGATGGGAATGAATTTATTTCACCCGATGAAGGTGAAGAATGGATTGCGATTGATATGACCTTTGAAAATACGGGTGAAGAATCAAAGTATATCGGGGGAATCTTAGAACTGAGCCTTAAGGATCAGGATGGTCGATCTAAAGATTACAACATATTCGGGGATACTGATGGAAGCCTTGATGGTGATGTATTACCCGGTGAGAAATTAAGCGGTGAAATTAGTTTCATCATCAGTGGTGATGAAGCGTCTCTTAACCTTTACTATCAACCAACGTTTTCCACATCGAAACCCATCAAATTTACAATCAAATAAATCATAAGGAGAAAAAAATGAAAAAAAATAAATTGTTATTAGTTTCTTGGATACTTGGAGCGCTCTATTTTGTATATCTGGTATCATATTTTACGACAAGCGTTTCAAGTACGGAAGGCAGTGAACAAGTCGGAGCAGCTCTCGCAACAGCGTTACTGATGCCACATATGGTCGCTGTCGTACTTGCAGCACTTTTCAACACTCTTGGATGGGCACAAAACGGTAGAGGATTTGCACTAACCGGTGGTATTCTGTACTGTGTTTCAATTGTATTGTTTCCACCGTACTTTATGTTCGTAACCATTCAGTTGATTCTTTCGTTCATGGGCGTTTCTAAACTTAAGAAACTGCAGGCACAGCAATAGTACAATCATCTTTTAAAAAATATTTAAAGTAATTATAATCGTATTGAATAGATGGATGTATATCATCTACCTCAGGTCCGTTCAGTTAATCCAGAGATATTTATAAGATATGTTATTCAGTAAAAGGACTCAAGTCCTTTTTTTATGCTATCCTTGGACCTCCAAAAGGATACATATGAAGAATATAGATCATAATCATGGTTCTCCTCCCGATAAGAGAACCAGAGTAGGCAAGATGGTTTTATTTGCTTTGCAATAGATATTGATAATGTTCCCATAAATTGTCACAGGAACCATCGCAATTATCATG
>JAAYNU010000193.1 GCA_012520695.1 Erysipelothrix sp. | reverse complement strand
GGCCATTTGAGCGTTCTTCTCCACCGCAAATTAATAACACTTTCGCATTAAGGCGATCACTCATTTTAAACTTAGCCTTCATGGATTTACCTTCCATATCAAGATCTGCACTGAATCCTTTAGATCTTACATCGTTGATTGCATTGAATACTGTGCTCAATGATTCTTGATCCATTGCCATACCGTAAACATCGATATGAGTCTCTAGATCAAATATGCTGTCATCGCACAATAATAACAAACGCTCAATACCCATACCAAATCCAAAGGCACTGACTTCAGGCCCTCCGTAATACTCGACTAGGTGATTGTATCGACCACCCGCAAAGATCGTTGATTGAGCACCGATGCTTGGATCTGTTGAAACAACTTCGAATACGGTGTGGTTATAGTAATCAAGACCACGAACTAGACGCGAATCTACTTCATACTGAATCCCTGATTCATCAAGTAGATTCTTTAAATTCTCAAAGTAATTTAGAGATTCTTGACTTAAGCTATCCACATTACTTGGAGCACTGATAAGCGCTTCATGTTGTTGGTCGACTTTACAATCCAAAATTCTTAATGGATTTTGAACATAGCGACGCTGACAATCTGGACACATGGTATCAATACTATCCTTGAAGTGATCTCTAAGGCGTACTTGATACGCATCTTGACTCTCACGGTCCCCTAAAGTATTAATGAGTACTTTGTATTGAGTAATCTGTAAGTCTTTGAGTACATTGAGTCCTAAAGTGATTGCTTCCACATCCGCATAGGCAGATGGGTTCCCAAGAAATTCAACGCCGAATTGGTGGTGAATTCTCATACGACCCTTTTGTGGGCGCTCATATCTAAAGTTAGGAGCGATATAGTAATAACGCTGGTACGATGGACCACTTGCGAAGAGTTTGTGCTCAACGTAAGAACGAATAAGCCCAGCAGTTCCTTCGGGTTTCAATGTAAGTGAAGGACTTTCCCCCTCACCTCGTTTGATGATGAATGTATACATTTCTTTATTTACGACATCAGATGCATCGTCTTTTCGTGCGAATACTTCTGTATGTTCATACATCGGTGTGCGCATCTCTTCAACGTTAAATCGTTCACATAGATCGCGAACGCGCTGTTCAACACTGTGCCATTTTTTTATTTCTGGACCGTAAATGTCCTGTGTACCACGGGGTACGAAAAATTTAGTCATATATGTGTGACCTCCTTAAAGACAGAAAAAGGCGTTACCAAGGACGCATTAAGCGTGGTACCACCTTTGTTTTATACTTAAACTCTTAACGCGAGTAACGACAGTATTTTTGATACTGCTTCTCCGATGTGTCCCATTTCTAGCCTTGATAACTTACACCAAACGTTATCTCTCTTTGAAGGCATCAAAATTTAATCATCTTCACTGAATATGTGTATATACTACCATAAGTCCATAGACTATGCAATTACTTGAGATGATTGTTCATCCATTCAGTAATCTCTTTAAGGCGTCTTACACGCGCTTGAGGTTTCCCTGAACGAGACAAGTCATGGTTCTCACCTTTAAACCAAACAAAGCGAGTATCAAGACCATTCATCTTAACACGAGTGTAGAGTTGCATTGCTTGTTCAATCGGACATCTGTAATCCGCATCAGAATGAATGAAGAGCAAAGGCGTCTTAATATTATCAGCGTATTTAAGGGGTGATTGATCCCATGATTTCTCAATATCATTGAGCGGGTCAGCTCCTGTTTGGTCTGGACCAAAGTAAACACCGATGTCTGAAGTTCCATAGAATGAAATCCAGTTAGAGATACTGCGTTGTGTCGCAGCAGCTTTAAAGCGGTCTGTGTGCGATACAATCCAGTTCGTCATAAATCCACCATACGATCCACCTGTAACACCCATGCGGTCCTTATCAAGACTGTATTCTTTCTCAACAAGATCCGTGAATGCCATTAAATCATCATAATCAATGGATCCATATTTACCACGAATATCCGCAAAGCCATCATCATGCGCATCACCACCACGAGGATTTGTGAAGTAAACGACATAGCCTTCGTTTGCCCATACTTGCATCTCATGATAGAAAGCATTGGCATAGATTGTTTTAGGACCACCATGGATTACTAAGATTGATGGGTATGATTTAGTCTTGTCGTACTTGTTCGGTAATAATACCCAACCGTCTAATGACACACCATCATTTTTATATGCGTGATGGATAGGTTCTGCAACATAGAAATCAAGCAGTGCAGAGCGGTTAAACGTCGAAACTGCTTCACCATCTTTATACAATTCATGAATATGGGTATCCTTCACTTCGATTGTGTAGAATGCATCATTGAAGAATGCATACCCATCAACAGAAGATTCGAAGCGTCTGTATTCAGTGAGATTTTTACCATCAAATGCGTACACTACTGTGTTTACTTTATTCGTACCAACGAAGTAGTAAATACCTTCATGCGTTCCATTCATGGATGATGATCCGAAACGAACATCACTCCCGACAGAGTTACCAGCAGACAATCCGAAGTCGAGGACTTTAGTAACCTTCTTGGATTTTAAACTATAGAAATCAGGGTTTTGGTTAATACCAAATGATTTGCGATCACTTCCTAAGAAATAAACATCATTTCCTAGAATGATTAATTTAGAAATTGATAACTCTGAATCTGTAGAAAGATCCTTGTACTCCAAAGTATCCATATCCATCACACGAACATCTGAATTAAAGTTAGGAACATCCAGTGCTTTTGACACAGTATAGTAAAGTTTTGACTTATCTTCGGATAGCACAAATCCGCCTAAATCTTCATCAGGAGTACCCAGTGGTGTAAACTTCTCATCCACATAGACAAATGCCTGACTTGCGCGATTTCGCGTAAAGCCACTTCCATTACTTTGAAATGGTACTGTTTCAATGACTTCATAGTTCTTATTTGCGGTGTCTTTATCGATGAATTCTTTTCTTAAGTGACTTGCTCCAAAATAAACATGTTCCGCTTCACTCAGGCTTGCGCACACTAAAATTGCGGTACGTGATAAAACCTTCATTGACGTGATTGGTAGCGGTAGTGTGAACGCTAATTGACTCTTTTTAGTTTCTGTATTGAATCGGTATACGATAGTGTTTCTTTGTTCTTTGAGCTTTTTATCAATTTTCGTTTTTTCAGAAAAATAAAGAATTTCCGTATTATTTTCCCAATAATAACGAGCATCTTG
>JAAYNU010000192.1 GCA_012520695.1 Erysipelothrix sp. | reverse complement strand
TTATTGCGCGACATTTTTATCAACGCTAAACTTTAACAACCCATTAAAAAGTGTTCATTGTTGGCTTATGCCTTCAATGAACACTTTATTTTTTATGCGACGTAGTCGATTGCTTCAACACCGTTTACTTCGGGAACTTCTTCCATCAGTAGTGCTTCAACGCCACCTTTGAGGGTGAACACTTGAAGGCTGCATCCAACGCATGCCCCGAAGAATTTCACAGTAACAATACCTTCTTCGTTGACGCTTACGAATTCAATGTTTCCTCCGTCTCGTTGGATATAGGGACGAATTCGATCGAGTGATTTAATAATTCTGTTTTCTAAGCTCATAGTTTACCTCCTCAGTAGATACATTATTGATGCGGTGATAAAACCAACAAGGAAACCACCAATTACTTCCACCCATTTATGTCCTAGAACATCTTTGATTTTTTGTCGGTATACAGGGTTATCTAGTTTAACTTGGGTGAGTGCTTCAAAGTCTTGAATGAGTGCTTTTGTCATTTTAATATTTTGACCAGCATAGTAGCGAACGTTCGCGGCATCATAAATTACGGTTAATGAGAATACTGCTGATATAAAAAAAGAATCAGATTCAAATCGAGATTGGTATCCCAGTGCAAATGTGAGTGCTACAACGAGCGCTGTATGTGAACTTGGAAAGCCGCCACTTTCGAAGACAAGACTTAAGTTTTTTTCTCCGGTTTTGAGATAGTGGAAAAAGGGTTTCAGAAGTTGCGCTATAATGTTTGCGCATACTGCTGCAATAATCGGATAATATTTAAGACTCATAAGCCACCTCTTGCATTTATTATATCATATTAACTCTATTATGATTCAATATATGAGTGGTAATATGCTATAATAACTATGATATTGAGGTATAAATATGAAACGAAAGTATAAGAATGGACAGATAATTGAAGGAGTCATTACGGGAATTCAACCCTATGGTGCCTTCGTTGTGTTGGATGACACGACACATGGCTTGATACATATATCAGAAATATCTGATGACTATGTTCGAGACATTCGTCATTTTCTAACACAAGGTGAGAAAGTCGTTGCAAAAATTATTGATGTAAACGATGGACACTCGCAATTGCGTTTGTCGCTTAAAGCGCTTAATTATTCTTCACGTAAAAACAGAACGGATAAGGATTATAAACGTCCTTTAGTTCCTGAAATGGTGACTGGATTTGAAACGCTAGAAAATCGTTTGCCCCAATGGATCGTTGAGAAGGAGAATCTTATGGTAAAAGTAGATTTAAGTCATGCCCTATTAAAGGGAGATGTTATTTCATATCAAGAGGAAGTAACACGCATTCATACAATGATTAATGAAAAAACTGGTAAAGGTAGTGAGTATACTGGTTGGGTAGATTGGGCAGAGAACTATGATAAGGCTGAATTCGAGCGTATGAAAGTTTGTGCTGATCGAATTCGTTCACAAGCAAATGTTTTACTTGTTTGTGGAATTGGTGGTTCATACTTGGGAAGTCGTGCTGCAATCGAAATGATTCAAGGACCTTATTCAAAAGATGGCCTTGAAATTATTTATGTTGGGAACACTTTTTCTTCAACAGCAATCATGAGAATTCTTGATTACATTAAAGACAAAGATGTTGCATGTAACGTTATTTCTAAATCGGGAACAACTACAGAAACAGCATTAGCGTTCCGTCTCATCCGTCAATTCATGGAAGAGAAATATGGTGAAGATGCGAAAGATCGTATCTACGCAACAACAGATGCGAAAAATGGATTACTTAAGCCATTAGCTGATCAAAAAGGCTATGAGACATTCGTAATTCCTGATGATATCGGGGGTCGTTTCTCAGTAATTACTCCAGTTGGTTTATTGCCAATTGCTGCTGCTGGTATCGATATCGATGCACTAATGGCAGGGGTATTACAAGCAAGTTTAGAATTGAACACTGACAAATTAGAAAACAACCCAGCGTATACATATGCTGCAGTTCGTGACATGATGTACAAAGGCGGAAAATCTGTCGAAATGTTTGTATCATACGAAACGCATCTTACATATCTATCAGAATGGTTGAAACAACTATACGGTGAATCAGAAGGAAAAGATTCGAAGGGGCTTATGCCAGCTTCAGTTAACTTCTCTACTGACCTTCACTCAATGGGTCAATTCGTTCAAGACGGAAGCAAGATTATGTTTGAAACACAAATTCGTGTTGATGAGCCAATCGTTGATGGTATTGTTCCATCAGAAGAAGGCGACATTGATCAGTTAAATTACTTAGCTGGTAAATCATTGCACTGGATTAATGAAAAAGCATTTGAAGGAACTTTAGAAGCTCATGAGATTACAGGTGGAGTTCCAAACGTTCTCCTCAGCATTCAAAAAGCTGACGCTAAGAACTTCGGTTACTTAGTTTACTTCTTCTTCAGATCATTGGCAATGTCTGCATATCTATTAGACGTTAATCCATTCGATCAAGAGGGTGTAGAAGTC
>JAAYNU010000191.1 GCA_012520695.1 Erysipelothrix sp. | reverse complement strand
TATTTGTGTCATTTATCTAAGAATTATTTGATTAAATCGCAGAAATTCTACTCGATCAATTAATTTACATTTAATGATGATAAAGTAGAAAATTGCACAGCTTCATTTTTGTTTATATTTCACTATGTCCCAATTAAAGGATCAATGACTAGGCGTATAAATATCATATCAAGTTCCGCATTCTCAAGAGGTTTCTCTTGCTTTTGATTCCAATCATCAAGATGATACATTGATTGAACATAATGATTTGCCAGAAGGTCATGATTAATCTGCACCGTTTCAATCGTTTGAAGGTGTAATCTAATTTGTTCTGTCAGTATTTGTTTTGTATTATCTATAATAACGGATGCGAATAAAGGATCGTGGTTTTGTATCTCAATCAACAATGATTCTGGATTCCTCGAAAGCTTCGATTGATTTCTTGGAACGGTCGCATGAATCTTTCCTGTATTGGAATCATATTGTACTCTTCCATTAATAGAGTCAGACCATAATCTAATAAATCTAGTTTATCTGAGAAATATTCATAGAACGTTGAATGATGAACTCCCGCATTCTTCGCAATACTACGAACACTGATATTAGAAAACATTGTTTTCTCCTCCACCAGTAAATCATATAAACTATTCCATAACAAAGTAAATTGCTTTCTCAGTTTTCAAATTTATAACAATACCATTTTACTTAGTCAAAAATTAACTCACCGTTTCTAATATCAATTATTTTTTGTTCACCTCTTCGATTATTCTCTAAATCATGAGTAACAAAAAGTAATATCTTATCCTCATCGAGGTAATTGTATATGATATCTAATACTTGTTCACGCGTAATTTTATCTAACGATCCTGTAGGCTCATCCGCAATCACAATCTTGGGTTGATTTACTAACGCACGTGCAATCGCAACACGTTGCCGTTCACCACCTGACAGATACTTCACACGTTTACGACTCATCCCCGCTAAACCTACGCCTTCTAGAGCCGTTTCAATCATCGCTTTGTGCTTACTTTTCTCAATGGTTGAATAAATTAATGGAATTCTGACATTCTCAAAAATTGTTTCATTTTCGACTAAAACAAAATCTTGAAATACATATCCGAATAAACGACTTCTCAATGTTGCTTGCTCTTTTTCTGTTAACGTCTTTCTCTCGATACCATCAATCAGGTACTGCCCCTCATACCCTTTGTCAAGTAAACCAATGATATTCAATAACGTTGATTTTCCAGATCCTGAAGCACCCAAAATCATAATCTGATCTCCAGAACTTATCTTAATCGTAATATCTTTCAATGCTTGTTTTCGTAAACCATCGGTCTCATAGATCCGGTTAACATTTCGCAACTCTAAATTCATACATGATCTCCTCTCAAGTTCTCAAATAAATTTGTTCTTTTCAATGCAATATAGATATAAATGATACTCATCAGCAGAATCAATCCACTTGTAATCAATACAGAGAGAACAATCATTGGTTCTTGTCTTCCAATTGGAAACACAAAGATTCCAGCCAAAACTACCGCAGTTATCATCATCGACAAATAGAACACCAGTTGCCGTATCAAGATATCGCGAAACTTTGCACCATGAAGGACATGAATCGTGAATTCTCTTTGCATCTTATTCAAAAGCCCTTTAAAAATTACTTGGAATGAAAAAACACCCATGAAAAACATAATAATATACAAGGGTATGAGATAATGACGAATAAAGACATGATTTGATGAAACATAGTCATCCATCGCGATGATATACGGACTTGTAAATTTAAACTCTTTAATATTTGTATTCACAAAGTCCATGAATGCATCAATACGCTGTCTATCATCCTGGCGTACAATTGTTTGCGATAATAATTCATAAAAGGTACCTGAATCGGATTGTGAAAGAAGATTTATAACTTCATATGCATTGTGTCCCTGATAGACAACTAATATAGAATCTCGTCCTATATCATTAAAAATACTCAAATTATGATTATCATAATTGATTAAATGTACCGGATAGGTCTCGTCGAGAACTTTAATTTCTTTATCAACTGCTTCGTCATATGTGTAAACTTTTACTTCATCAGTATTCAAACTACTTTCAATTTCATCATTAATTAGAGATGGATCCCCAAAAACAAGAAAAACCAATGCATCATTTTTTTCAGAAAGTGTATATGAAATTCGATATGTCATTGCATTTTGATTAAGTGTTTCCATATACTTATCAAGATTTTTTTCATCATACTTGAAATCATAGCCTACAGGAACAGCTTTAAATCTAACGGCTTCTTGAGTTTCAATTTGTTCTCTTTCATAATAGTCATAGCGAATTGAATATGCGGTTATTACCGCAACCACATTAAGTGTAACTAAGAAAAAGACGGTTATTATGAAGAAAATTTTATTTTTGTAGACATCCCTAAGTCCATATCGAATATTATCTAACATAATCAGTATCACCTCGCTTATTCTTAATGCTTGTATAAACTCTTTGGTAAGCAATGACATGAATGGAAAGTGTTAGCACGATGTGGAAAATAGAAATAATCAGTAATGATCCATTACTCATAATTAAGTAGCCAAAACTTCGTTGATAATTCGCAAAGAGATATGCAACGGTTAGCTGCAGTATTGAAATATAAAACAGTGGCTTTACAAAGCGATGAGCCATACTTTTAAACTGTCCCCCATGTAAATAGTGAATTAAAACTTCCCTTCGCATATTGAAGAAATACCAGTATGACACAATGTAATATAGTATATAAAAAACAAAACTTCCAGTCATAATGACACTAATCAAGCCTTTATTTGGCTGAATTAGTGCTTCAATAACATTAGGAATGTCGCTTGAATCAACGTGGTATCCATTTTGTTTAAGATCACTAACAATTTGACTTACAACACCTTTACCAGATTCTGAATAATAATCTAGATACACGGATTCACCGAGATTATCAAATGAAAATAAATTAACAATTTGTCGTGTCTTGCCATCATTTGAAAGCATACTCTCTGAATCTGTACAATACATAACATCTTCAATGTGATCATTATTAGATAATTTACAATTTTCCATATCGTAAGCTAGATTATCAGATACTATAATTCCAGATTTCGTCGCATTCAAATAGTCACTTAATGAAAAATAACGTGTTTGGCCAAAGAAAATCACTGTATTCCCCATAGCATAGTTCATATTTGGATCATAAATACCAATTGTGGCTTCCTCGTCATAAGCACTGATGATTGTGATATCTTCTTCTGAGCTATATTTTTCAAGAAGTCTAACTGGGACATTGTTAGCACTATTATTAGTTACTTTAATAAAATTAGGTGTCATAAAAAATGGAAGTTTCTCTCTTTTCACACTTAAATGCACATAACTTAGCATCATTAAAAGTGTTAGAAGAATTAATAAATTTGTAGTACTCATTGCGTATAATCTAATTTTTTTCATAGTATCACCTCTATAAATGGAAGCCATGTGTAATCACTTTTAAAATACTTTTTTAGGTCTATTCTAATCCAGTTAATTTGGTTTCAACGCTCCAAGGTTCGGGATCACCCGGCTGCACTCCACGGTTAATAAGATTAATATTCCAAAGTGCTTTATTTTTACCATTTATCGGATTAAGAGAATCCTTTACGGTTATACTTGCCTTACGTTGTGTACCATCGTTTTTCCCTGTTGAATATACTGTTTTAGGGTGATTTGTATACCCTGATAATGTCCCTCCTAAAAAAATTCGGAACTTGATAGGTAATCCGACTAAAACTTGGATATGCCCAGTTGTTTGCATCGATACGAATCCAATCTGCACCCTTAACGGAAACATTTCCTACATATTCCCATATATTCGGATGGGTGTTTTCCACGTATGTGGTGCTTGTATATTGTTTTAGCATTGCGGCACTTACATTTAAAGTAAACGTTGCTAGCAATACGCTTGTTACCACAATTTTGTATAATTTTTTCATTACTCCTTCTATTTTTGTTACACATGTCAACCTTGATTCTATTATAAGTTTCAAGCATTCTAATAGTCAAGTCCTTGAAATTGTGTAAAATGCTATAATGATTTATTTTCTTTTATTCTGTTGTTTCTAAATGAGTGTACTCGATATATCTTTTATTGCAAGTTTGCCATTCT
>JAAYNU010000016.1 GCA_012520695.1 Erysipelothrix sp. | reverse complement strand
GAGGACGCTTATGCTATCAGTTCAAAATTTAACGAAAGAATATAGAAATGTAAGGGCAGTGGATCATATCAGTTTTTTTGTGGAGCAAGGGGAAGTTGCGGTATTAATTGGAGAGAACGGTGCGGGGAAATCAACGACGATTCAATCAATTGCTGGAATTTTGCGATACAAAGGAGAAATTAAAATAGGGGAACATGAGAATAAAAGTCTTGAGGCAAAGCGTTCTTTAGCATACGTTCCAGAAATACCTTCAATGTTTCCTTTATTAACTGTAAGAGAACATGTTCTGTTCATGGCGAAGGCTTATGGAGTTGAGCCAACTGATGAAACGATCGATGCTCTATTAAAGCGATTTGAATTATTTGATAAGCAAGATAAATTAGGGGATGAACTATCTAAAGGGATGATGCAAAAGGTTAGTATTTGTTGTGCCTTAATTGTGAATCCTGAAGTACTCATCTTAGATGAGCCCATGGTTGGTCTGGATCCCAAAGCGATTAAAGAATTGAAGTTAGTTGTTGAAGAAATGAAGGCTCAGGGGAAGACCATTCTAATCAGTACTCATATGATGGAAATGGTGGATACGATTTGGGATCGGGTCATTCTCATGAAAAAGGGTAAAGTCATTACTGATATGACGCGCTCGGAAGCAGGGGAATCAGATCTAGAGGGCTTATTCTTTGAACGGAGTGAAGCGACTTATGAATAGTGCGCTCGTATTCCATGTTAAAACTAGCCTTAAAAATATGGTCAAGAGAATGCTTAAAAGACCACTTAAGGCCATTGGGATATTAGTCATTGCATTGTATTTTCTAGCCATTCCATTTACGATGAAATCATTCCTCATTCAGTTTGGCTTTGCGACACCTAAGGGTTTTGTCTTATTGATCACAGCCATGACACTTTACATATCCATGCCTTCAACGATGACTTACTTTAAACGTCGTGGTGTTATATTTCGAAAGCAGGATGTAAACTTTATGTTCGCTTCACCGCTTCCTCCGAAACAAATCTTATTGTATGCTTTGATGAAACAAGCGTACATGAGTGTCTTGATGCAGATTGTGGGTTTCATTGCGGCATTCTATATCTTTGAAATTCCGTTTATGAATGCAATTATCTACAGTGTATGTAATGTGATCTTTTCATCAATTTTATCATACAGTCTTGCGATCATTATGTATGGTTCGGAACGATTGTCTGATACTGATAAGAGAAATATAAAGTATGGGGTATACATTGCTATAGTTGTGGTAACTGTGTTTCTTGGGTACTTTATCTTCAAAAATGGTGTGAGTGTTGAAAGTGCACAAGCACTGGTAACTCATCCCGTTGTCCTCGCAATACCGATATTTGGATGGGAACTTGCGTGGTTGAATTTAATTGTATTGGGACCTACTGTTTGGAATAGTGTGTTTGGTGCTCTATTCATCATCAGTTCCATAAGCTTGGGAATCATTGCTTATCGTATGGAATGTACCGGTCAGTATTATGAAGATGCAATTAAATTCTCAGAACACCTAACTCATGTTGAGTCGAAGAAAGGGAATGCATCCTTTAGCGAAATGGTTGGAAACAAACAGAAAATTCATACTTATAACGGAAAACTTAAAGGAACCTTAGCCAAAACAATTTTTTCAAGACAGTTCATTGAACGTAGACGCGCTCGTAAATACTTTATTTCATTTGGGGATTTAGTTAGTTTAGTCTTAGGGATAGCAGTTGGTATTTTCGCAGTATATATGGAGACTGAAAGTAGTTACTACTTCCTTATTGCTTGCGGGGTATCGCTTTACATTACGGTATTCTTTACACCCGCAAACACTTGGCGTGATG
>JAAYNU010000190.1 GCA_012520695.1 Erysipelothrix sp. | reverse complement strand
TCCTACCAGTCGTGATATATCATATGAAAATAATGCTTCTCGAAATCCAATTGAAGCTTCTTGGTAAACATCCTCAACTCCTACTCCTGCAGGATTTTCTTGATTGAATCCAGTGTGACTCAATTTCCATAACAGTCGTGTGTATAAATCACACAGACAAGTCATGGAATCATGATCTCCTTGCATGACCATATACAAGTATTCATAATCTGAAATCGAATAATCATTAAATTCCACTAAATCCCCCTTAAAATTACAACGCCCGACGACGTCGTATGATATCAAATAACAAGATACCCGTTGCAACCGAAACGTTTAAGGAGTTCACACTTCCATTCATTGGAATCGTCGTCAAAATATCACATTCCTTTTTAACAAGTCGTGAAATCCCCGAACCCTCAGATCCAACAACCAGCACAATGGGCATATCAACGTTAAATTCAGTATAGTCCACCGCCTTAACATCATTCTCAGCTGCTATGACCCAGTATCCATGATTTTTAAGTGTTTTTATGGTATCTACCATATTCGTAGCCTCGACAACTTTGACTGTATTAATAGCACCTGTTGAAACTTTCGCCACTGTAGCATTCAAACCTACAGAACGATGCTTACCAACAATAACACCATCAACACCCGCAGCATCACAAGACCTTAAAATCGCACCTAAATTATGCGGATCCTCTAACTGATCACATAAAACAATCAGCTGATGCTTATTATCAGTTAGTAGATCATCTAATTGATAATAAGTATAATCTTCAATCTCAAGAATAACACCTTGGTGAACACCAGACGCCATCTTATCAAGTCTATTTTTATCGATGAACTCAACGCGAACTTGTTTCGCTTTTGCGAGTTGCACTAAATCATTAAAGTTCCCCTTATTAAATAAGTATAAAACCTTAACCTTACCGTTACTCTCCAAATAAGATTTCACCGTATTTTTTCCGTATATATAATTAGCCATTATAATTCCACCTGTTCCTTAAACATGAGCCATAATTCATTCAAACGATCTTCCTGATCATCAAGATGAAGATAACCCCACAACGCCTCGAATCCTGTCGCAATACGATACTCCAACATATCCGCATTCTTTGCCATCGAGCGACTCTTAGCATTACGACCTCGTTTATAGTAAATCATTTCATTCTCACTAATTTCATCATTACTGAGAAGATAATTCATAAATTCAGCCTGTGCTCTTGCGGACACAAACTTGATTGAAGTCTCCTGCATCGTCTTTAATCGCGTCTGCCCTAACTCAACCATGTATTCCCTAACCTGAAGCGATAAAACTGCATCTCCAATGAATGCAAGGACATTACCGGAATCATTCATTAGATGAGACCTCGTTTCAAAAGCGCTTCTCGATGAACATCTGCAGATATAAAATCTTTATTAGCCTTCGCTTCGTTCCACTGCACAAATAATGCTCGATCATCACCATCAAGAATCAAACGATCGAAAGATAATCCCAAGATATGATTCATGCACTCAAGAGTTAAGACATAAGAGGCAATGCTTGCATCGTCCTTCTCTTTAGTACGCAACGCTTGGTTTAATTCCTTAATTGTTTCGAATAAAAATACTTTCGCATTCTCCACATTTAAGTCATCTGACATTGCGCTCATAAAGTTTGAATACAATGTCTCTTGTAATGAATAATCATCAAGATCTAAATTCGCAATCCCCACCGCAACATAAGCTTGTTTTAACACCGTCTCAATTCGCAAGAGTTCTTTTGTAACATCCTCAATGATACTATCACTGATATTCAATACAAGACGATAATGCGTACTCAACAGTAGCCAACGCGTTGCATTAGCACCCAGTGTTTCAATGTAGTCCTTAGCCCAGACAACATTACCCAATGACTTACTCATCTTTTGACCTTCAAGATTCAACATAGCATTATGAACCCAGTAGTTCGCAAGATCATGATGATGAAGTGCTTTAGCTTGAGCTGATTCATTTTCATGATGCGGGAATCGTAGATCCATACCACCACCGTGAATATCAATGAGATTCGTTTTGAATTCATCCTGAATCATCACAACACATTCTGTATGCCATCCCGGTCTACCTTGACCCCATGGAGAATCCCATTTGATTCCAGTATCTGAGGTGTGTTTCCACAAGACAAAATCCAGAGCATCTTCTTTATCAGTGTTCTCTTCGATTCGAGAACCTACTCTTAATGCATCCACGTTTTGTGAACTGATTTCACCGTAGGTATCCACTTTTCTAACTCTAAAGAAGACATCTCCGTTTGATTCATAGGCATAACCTGATTCAATAAGCGCTGCAATAAAATCAATGATCGGTTCAATATTATCCGTTACCTTAGGCGTCGCATCCAAATGGTCCGCATCTAAGTCATGACGAATGCTGTTGTAAGCATCGATGAAACGATTCGATACTTCTGTTTCCACAACCCCTTCATCTTGAGCTATTTTAATAATGCGATCATCCACATCTGTAAAGTTCGAAACGTAATGAACGTCTAAACCGAGTTCAGTTAAGACTCTTCTTAGAACGTCAAAAACCACAATGGGACGAGCATTCCCAATGTGTGCGTGATTATAAACAGTAGGCCCACAAACATACATGGATACCTTACCCTCTACTAAGGGTTTAAATTCTTCGATTTTATTTTTTTTAGAGTTATATAGCTTCATAAATGCCTCATTTCATTGTTTCTATTATAGCACAGAGAACTCATGATTTAGAAGCCATCGCTTGACATCGATTTCACCACCATAACCACCAATTCCCTGAGAAGAAATGACGCGATGCATCGGCACTAAAAGGAATAGATTCGATTTACTGCAAGCTGTTCCAACCGCTCTATATGATCTGGGTCTACCCATCTGTTCAGCAACCCATCGATAGGAACGCGTTTCACCATAGGGAATAGCACACACCAAATCAAAGACCTCCAACATAAAAGGCGTACCGTCATATTTAAATGGAACAGAAAAAACCTTTCGTTTACACTCAAAATAATCCACAATCTCATCGAAGCACCGCCTGATTAAAGTAGTCTCGTTCCCTTCAGATTTAGGATGAGGATCTCGAACAATTGAAATAATGAATCCATCCTCCTCTTCAATCCTCAAATGCCATTCATTATATGTATAGTCAAAGTAGTGCATCAAGTATTCACCTTCCCTCTATAACTAGAATACCATACCGAAACACGAGAATCGAGTAGCTAAGAGGTAACGTAATTTGCGTTACCTCTTTTGCTCTCACAGAACCGTACGTACGTTTTCCGT
>JAAYNU010000189.1 GCA_012520695.1 Erysipelothrix sp. | reverse complement strand
GATTTGTGTTCCTTCACATTTTCATGGCTACTTCATTAACCTGTGTTATAATAGCAGTATTGAAAGAGGAGGATTTATTATGTCAACAGCTCACATTAATGCGAATAAGGGAGATATCGCAAAAGTAGTTTTAATGCCAGGAGATCCATTACGCGCTAAGTTTATTGCGGAAACATTCTTAAAGGATGTTAAGCAAGTGAATGATGTTCGTAATATGTTCGCTTATACAGGAACATACAATGGTAAAGAAGTAAGTGTTATGGGTTCAGGAATGGGTCAACCAAGTATTGGTATTTATTCATACGAACTTTATACTCAATATGATGTTGAGGCAATCATTCGTATTGGTTCAGCAGGATCATATGTAGAATCCGCTAAACTCTACGATGTAGTGATCGCAGACAGTGCATACAGTGAATCAAGTTTCGCTAAAGTAGCATTCAACATGGACGAGGATGTATTACTACCAAGTTCAAAACTAAACGACAAACTTAAAGCAAGTGCTGAAAAGTTAGGCGTTGATATGCACGAAGAGCGCGTTCACTCAAGTGATGTATTCTACCGTGATTCAGGTGTTACTTGGCAACAAATTGTTGAAGATCATAAAGTAGCATGTGTTGAAATGGAGTCATTCGCACTATTCGCAAATGCTCAAAAACTTGGCAAGCAAGCAGCATGCCTTCTAACGATTTCAGATTCATTTGTTACTGAAGAAGTTACAACTTCCGAAGAGCGCCAAAACTCATTCACAGCAATGATGAAGGTTGCCCTCGATACAGCAACAACATTCTAATATAATAACTTAATAGGAACGCTCTAGTTAATGGAGCGTTCCTATTTCTTTGCTTGATATTAATAATACGATTCTTCAATGATATAGCTTGCTTGAGTTCTTCCCATAAACTTCGTAATTGCTTCCATCTTATCTTTGATGAAATCAATATTAATTTCGTTGAGTGGTTTAATCACATACGTCATTTCATTGGGCTTGGCATTGTAGTGCCATGTCGCAATAAGACCCGTCTCATCGATAATAACACCCTCAACCTGGGCTGCTATACGCCAGATCATACTTGAATCGTGTTCTCCAAGAATCCATGACTTATCTCTATAGCTTACAAGCAACGGGTCAAACTTACCCAGAATGATTGGATATTTGATTTTATTCTTTCTCGGTTTCGTTAACGAATAATATACATCGTTTGTACAAAAGAGATTATCTTTAATTTCATTGAAATCATCCATAAAGTCCTTTTGAGGTAAGCCACTCCAATGCGAGAAATCCTGAATTGTAGCAGGTCCATATGATGTGAAGTACTGTATCAGCATGTCCTTCATGGTTTTATTTGTTTCTTTTATTGTCAGTGCACTACGATACTGCTTCGTATTATTCTCCATTACCTCAACATACATCAGTCCATATGTACATCCAATAATGATCAGTGCAGACCATATATTGAATATGGAGTGCATGGATTCAGGGAAGAGATTTAATAAATCTACCTTGGTAAATGTATCATTGTTTTCTCGGTAGTCTCTTAAGGTATTAATGACATAATTTGGGTCTATATCGTTTTCTTTTAATATTCTAAAAGGGCCACTTAGGATTCTTATTAATGACGTTGTTGATCTTACTGAAGTCATCTTCATGATAGATATGATGTGTCGCGCGTTGTCCCCATGATTTAATGAGATGAGGATTGTTTGCGATTTTCTTGATTGTCATATTGTTTGTTCGATTGTGAATTGAAATGAGTCCATAGTAGTGGAGTTGTGCCTGGATTCCCATGAGTTCACTGACGCATGTATCCGCATTTTTGAATTTCTTTTGGAGTCCATTATTATAGAGTCTTTGTTCTCGCAGAAACTTTTCCATTACTTGATGAGTTCCATAATCTCTTTAGGGTGATCGAATACGTAGTCAATATCGTTCATGCCTTCGCGTGTGATGTTTCCCCATGTTGCCAGTCCAAATGCCATTCCTGCTGCTTTTGCGGCTTGGTAATCGAAGATGGAGTCTCCTATATAAATAGCTTCGCTTGCTTCAATGCCAAGTTCTTGGAGGCATTTGTTTAATGGGAAGGGGTGTGGCTTGGTGAATTCAACTTCATCAGCCATGACGGATACTTCAAAATAGTGTCTTAGATTGAGGTCGCCAAAATCGATGTCGTATTGTTTTCTTCGCTTCGATGATACGACTGCTTGGGGGACCTTTTTATCATGGTAGTAATTGAGTACTTCGAGTATACCATCGTAGAGTTGTGGCTTGTGCTCGTATTCGTTAACGTATTGAACCCACAGTGAATAGTAGTCCTTGTCGATTCCGAGTTGGGGTAGGACTTCGATGCCGTTGTGTGATGTAAAGTGGACGAGTTCGTCGTAGTGCATATCTTTATTAAGTATTTCTTTGACTACTTTTTGTAGTGGGTAAATGTTTTGATCAAAGGTGTTGAGTAGTGTTCCATCGATGTCGTAAATAATCGCTTTATAGTTCATAAGGGTGCCTATTTCTTGTTTTTCTTATTATAGCATAATTGAAATCGACTACAATTGTGCATGACTATTGTATTATCAGTTTAGATATGATAAACTACAAATGTAAACGTTAAGGAGGTCATAGAGATGACACAAAAATATAATATTGAAGGAATGACATGTAATGGATGCCGAACACGCGTTGAGAAAGCATTAAGAGAATTGGATCCAAATGCTGAAGTGGTACTTGAAACACATGAAGCTACAGTTGATGAGTCTATTACAAAAGAAGCGGTAGAAAAAGCAGTTGAAAATGCAGGTTATAAAGTAAAATAATTAGTGGAGAGAAGAGGGTTAATTTATGAGCGAAAAAACATTTGATATCGAAGGAATGACATGTTCCTCATGCCAAGTGCATGTTGAAAAAGCAATTTCAGGTATTGAAGGGGTTAAACGTGTTGACGTAAACTTAATGACACATAAGGCAAGAGTTGAAGGTGATGTTTCAAATGAAGACATCGAAAAGGCCGTTGCGGATAGTGGTTATAAAGTTGTCTACAAGGCAGAAGATTCATTGAAGACTGTG
>JAAYNU010000188.1 GCA_012520695.1 Erysipelothrix sp. | reverse complement strand
TTTTCTTTATTCAATGTATTAACACATTGACACATAGAGAGGTCGGTGTTATGATACTTGAGATATACATATAAACTATATGTAAAAGAAGGTGGATACTATGTTAGAAATTAAAAATATTAAGAAATCCTACACGGTCGGTGACATTGTTACTGTGGCACTGGATGATATTTCGATCCAATTTAGAGATAAGGAGTTCGTCGCAATTCTGGGAACTTCAGGATCTGGAAAGACAACGGCACTCAATATCATTGGGGGACTGGACCGTTATGACAGTGGGGATTTAATCATCAAAGGAAAGCATACCCGTGACTTCACGGACAGTGACTGGGATGCATATCGAAACAACTCCGTAGGGTTTGTTTTCCAATCCTATAACCTAATTACTCACTTAAGCATCGTTGCGAACGTTGAACTCGGAATGACGTTATCAGGAGTTCCAGCAGAAGAGAAAAAACGAAAAGCAATCGAAGTATTAGAACGCGTGGGACTTAAAGACCACCTTCATAAAAAACCAAATCAACTTTCGGGTGGGCAACAACAACGTGTCGCGATCGCGCGAGCACTAGCCAATGATCCAGAAATTCTACTCTGTGATGAGCCAACTGGAGCACTAGACTCCACGACCTCAACACAAATCATGGACCTTATTAAAGAAATCGCATCTGATCGTCTCGTAATTATGGTTACACACAACCCTGAGTTGGCTGAAGAGTACGCAAACCGAATCATCGAATTCAAAGATGGTAAAGTAATCTCAGATTCAAATCACTATGAGTACAATAATTCAGATGATACCTTCTCTTTAAAGAAAACCAGCATGAGCTTCTTTACAGCACTTCGTCTCTCATTCAATAATATTCGTACCAAAAAGGGGAGAACCTTCCTCACATCCTTTGCCTCAAGTATAGGGATTATTGGTATCGCAGTCATCTTGAGTTTATCAACAGGATTTCAAAAACAAATTGATTCATTCCAAGCGGACGCTCTATCAGAATTTCCAATTGTGATTGCTAGAGCACAGATGGACTTAAACGAAGAAAATATCGCTTCACAAATGAATCCAAATCAAGAGTTTGTGGATTCAGATGAAGTATTTGTCTACAATCCAATGGATGAAACCATGATCCATACAAACATTCTTGATTCTGAGTTCGTAGACTACTTAAATAAAATCGATCCATTATATGCTTCTTCACTAGGGTACACCTATATGGTAAACCTGAACTTAATTCGTGAGGTTGATGGTGAGTATAAGAATGTTGCGTTAGCACCAGAATCCAATGCACAAATGCCGAATGGCATGTCCACAGGAATGAGCACATACCCAATTCAATTAGACCCAGAAGCAGAATCAATGTTGGAGAAATCCTATGACGTACTTCACGGAACACTTCCAACAAACGAAAAAGAAATGGTGCTTGTGGTTGATGGTCAAAACAGAATTGATGAAAATCTACTAAAAGCACTTGGATATGATACAACGGAACTTGAATCCATTAAATTCTCAGAGCTTGTAGGAACGACCATTAAGTGGATTCCAAACAACGCTTACTATGAAGAAACAGCTTATGGTAACTATGTGCCATCAAGTGACTTCGGAGCAATGAGTACGGCTGATGGAGCAATTGAGTTAAAACTCAGTGCCATCATTCGTCAAAAAGAGGATACTGAGATTGCGATATTATCACCGGGAATTGTTTACTCGGATCAATTATCACGAATCGTACTGGATAACTCAGCTGAGTCAGATATTGTGCTTGCTCAAAAAGATTCAGATCGAAACATTATGAGTATGGAACCGATCGGTGAAGATGCGAAGACACAAATTCTATCTTACTTAGGTGGAAATGATGAACCCGTTGTAATTACGGTATATCCAAAAGACTTTGAGAGTAAAGATGAAGTCTTAAACTATCTTGATGCTTACAATACTAACTTAGATCAAGACGATAAAGTACTCTATACAGACCTCGCAAGTACCATGGCGGGTCTCACTAAAGGAATCATGGATGGTATTACCATCGTACTGATTGCCTTCGCAGCGATTTCATTAGTTGTGAGTTTAATTATGATTGGTATTATTACCTATACTTCAGTTCTAGAAAGAACGAAGGAAATTGGTGTTCTAAAAGCTTTAGGTGCTCGTAAGAAAGATATTACCCGCGTGTTTGATGCGGAAACATTCATCTTAGGAGTGTTCTCCGGATTACTGGGTATCTTTATCGCTTACCTCTTAACCTTCCCAATTAATATTATTCTTAAAGATATGTCAGGGCTCTCTAATGTTGCGACATTACAACTCTCACATGCTCTGATCCTGGTAACCATTTCAACCGTACTAACAATGCTGGGAGGACACATTCCAGCGAAGATGGCATCCAATAAAGATGCAGTGGAGGCCCTCCGCAGTGAATAGGAAAGATGAGATTCACCAATTAATATTATTAACTCAAAAACTTAAGAAAAATGCGCAAGGATTGTTCTCACAAGTTGCACGTAAATATGATTTATCCTTTCAAAAAGTAATGGTACTTATTGCGATTCATTCACAAAAGGCGAATACGGTTACGGGTCTTTCCAATGAGTTCTCACTTCATCAAGCGAATGTATCATCACTCGTTAAAATAATGGAGAAAGAAGGACTCATTGTACGAACCATCAGCGAAGAGGACATTCGAGTGAATATTCTCTCACTGACAAAACCTGCACGAAAGATTATGAGTGAAATCTACTATGAACTTATTCAAAGGGTAGAAGAGAACGAAGAAGGCATTGACTTCGACCTCATTAAAGCAGGACTTGCGGAAATGAGTCGCTTCTTAGAAGGCATGCTATGAGTAATGATATTCTTTATCGAAGGTCGAGAATCACTCCTAAGAAATTAGGGGAGTTCGTATCGCTTTGGAAACAGGATCCGAGGGGTCCTTATTATGAAGAGGATCCAATATCATTCGTAATCATTGAATCCGAAACGAAGGAGTTTCACTTCAAATTTCCAAAAGATGTTTTGGTCAGTAGGGGAATCATTTCCTCCTCGATCAGTCCTGGAAAACAAGGCTTCAGACTCTATCCACCACATTGCGTTGTGAGTAGTAAACAAGCTCTTCAAACACAAGCGTGGCAAAGTGATTATTATGTCGATGCTCCATTTACACTTTAAACCCATTCTAATGGGTTCTTTAAAACCTGGTGTTGGTGAGAAATATCTCACTAGCACCAGATCGTGTAGAACCTTCTGATGGATGGGTTTATCCTTTGCACCATAGTTGACTGTCGGTCAGTCAATGTGTATAATAAACAGTGGAGGCAATTTATGAGAATAACTAAAGATCCAATATTACGCCGACAAGAACTGATTGATGCAGCTCGAGAATTATTCATCGATGCTGGGGTTTCTAAAACCTCTGTCGCAAAAATTGCGGCTCATGTCGGAGTTGCAAAAGGATTGTTTTACTATTATTTTGAAACAAAAGAAGATGTCCTTATGGCCGTAATAGAGGACTTATGTGATAAACATATTGCTCAACTGAACATAAGGTTCGAAGAAGAAGCGCATGATTTCTATTCGCGACTTCTGATATTTATCGATGCATACTACGATATTCATCCCGATTCACGTGGCGATGAATTATTCGACGGAGAATTGATTCATAACTTTCACCATACGTATTTAATGAAAGTTGAAGACATTCTCAACGATATCGTAATCGAGGGACAAGCTTCAGGGGAACTTGACCTAAAGCATCCAAATGAAATGATTATTATGACACTGGATGGTGTCTTTGCTTTGAAGAACATGCGAGATATTTCCCGGGATATGGTAAGTGTGATGATTGAACAATCACTTAACTTCGTGGATGGAAGTCTAGCAGTTCACAGTGAGAAGTATTTGGTTAATTTTGAAAGGGGTTGATACTTTGAAGGATACACTGGAAATGATTCGTGGCCTAGAGCTTGAGAATCAAGAAAAAATAAAGAAGGTAAACGTTGATGCGAGTATCCGCGTTAAACGGTCGAATGATGAGGCATTGGAAGAAATCGAAAAAAGAGAATACGATCTTCGCATGTATAAAGAAACATTAATAAAAGAAGTCGATGCTGCATTGGCAGTAGAGAAAAGTAAATTAGAGGAAGCATTCCTCAAAGAAAAAGAAAAGATTGAAGCAATCTTCAATGAAAGACATGAAGACGTACTTCAAATTATGATTGATGAGGTGTTTGACTATGGCAATCGTTAAAATGTCCCACTTCAACGCACTTGTATTCAATGAAGACCTGGATCAAATCCTACACAGTCTTCAACGATTCTCAAATGTGAGTTTTACAGATCAGAGTAAATTGGAGGACAATGTATTCGATTCGTACATTTCATCCTACGATTTTGAGTCCAGTGAACATTTACTGGAACACATCAAAATCGCACTCAAAACACTAAAAGATTCAAAGCCAAAAAGAGGTGACATGATAAAGAATCTGTCATCGCAAACAATGACCTACGATGCATTACAGGAACATGTAGAAAACAGTGATCTCAATCACTTACTCGACATGTACTCTAAATCATATGCATCCATTCAAACTGAAATTGGAAATTTCAAATTATCGATTCCTTGGGAAGAGGCGTCACTAAGCATTGAAGAATTAGAATCGTATCATTCATACAATCTTATGATTGGTACTGTTGATCCAATTAATAAAGAACAATTTGAATCAGAACTCAAAAAACTTCACAAACCATATGTCATGAGAAACGGTAATGAGGATCGAGTATCCTACGTTATTATTCCTCAATTAAGAGACTGCAGCGATGTCGCAATCCTCTTTGATAAATATGACTTTGAAAAACGAAGCGATATTTCAATGAATATCGAATCAGAAGTCCAAGAGTTCATTTCGATTCATGAACACTATCTCGATAAACGTTCTGATTTAGCCTCTCAAGAGGCTTACTCAGATCATTATCAAAAAGAACTAGAAATGCACTATGAAGTAATCATGAATGCAATTCTATTAGAAGAAACAAAAGAATTCTTCACACAATCAGAATCGATGACATACATGTCAGGATGGATTCAAACAGAAGACGTTGAGAAACTGGAGTCACTGATTGTGAGTGATGAAGCAGTCTATCTTGAAATTGAAGATGCCGACAAGGATTCTCGAGATGTACCGATTGTACTCAAAAACAATAAGATCATCTCAGTATTCGAGCCCATCACAAGCATGTACGCATTACCGACATACAATGAACTCGATCCAACGCCAATCTTGGCACCGTTCTACGCACTGTTCTTCGGAATGATGCTTGCGGACCTTGGATATGGAATCATCATGTTTGTGGTTATGAGTGTTGCTTTAAGAATCATTAACTTTAAACCAGGAATGGAAAAAATGATCAGACTCTTGAAATATCTTGGTGTAACAACGGCACTGTGGGGATTCATCTATGGAAGTTTCTTCGGGGGAATCATTCCCATGAAGGCAATCATTGATATTTCAACAGACTTTAACTTTGTTCTCGTACTCGCAATTATATTGGGACTCTTCCACCTATTCTTAGGACTGGGTGTTAAGGGATACATATTCTTTAGAGACGGTAAGAAACGATACATTATTTACGATGTTCTATTCTGGTACATGACCTTAAGTGGATTGGTTATTATCATATCGCAAATGTTTTCACCAATATTAGAACCTTACACTAAAATTGGTCAGATACTCGCAATCGTCGGAATGATAGGAATTGTCTTAACCAACGGACGATAAGCAAAATCAATTCCAGGAAAAGCAGTTTCAGGGCTCTATAGTCTCTACGGACTCACTAACTATATTGGTGATGTGGTGTCTTATTCACGATTAATGGCTTTAGGTCTTGCGGGAGCATCTATCGGGATGGCCTTTAACATGATGGTTGAAATGGTATCTGGATTCGGAATCTTCGGAGTCTTAGCAGGTGTTGTGATCTTTATGATCGGACACACATTTAACTTACTTATTAACGGGATGAGCTCGTATGTCCATGCGGCACGACTCACCTATGTTGAGTTTTTCGGGAAATTTTATACAGGTGGCGGTCGCCCATTCAAGGCATTCCGTGCAAAACCTACATATATCATAATTAAAGAGGAGAAATAACATATGACAGAATTTTTTATACAATACGGTGGACTGGTATTCGCAGTCCTAGGAATGGCACTGGTTGTAATTATTCCAGGATCAGCATCAGGTAAAGGTGTTGGTATGGTTGGTGAAACAGCATCAGGACTCATCATTGATGAACCAGATAAGTTTGGTAAATCATTAATCCTACAATTAATGCCTGCATCACAAGGACTTTATGGATTCGTTATTGCGATCATGACATTAAGCCAACTTCATGTTGGAATGTCACTGCAACACGGTCTATTCATCCTCATGGCATGTTTACCGATGGCATTTGTTGGATACCCAACAGCCCTAGCACAAGCACGCATTGCAAGTGCTGGAATAACGATCTTAGCGCGTAATGAAGAACAAATGACAAAATCAATTATCTATGCAGTTATGGTTGAGACTTATGCTTTACTCGCATTCGTATCATCCCTCATTATCTTAAATGCGGTGACGTTCTAATGATGAAGGACGTTTTAAGCGCGATCGAGAAACGTCATCAAGAACATCAAGACTCAATTCTTTTGGAAGCTCAAACGAGAGCAAACGAACACAAGGAATCAATCCTTGAGGAATATGACGCTCATCTGCCTGAGAAGCGAAAAGAAATTGAACGCCAAGCACGATTCAGAAAGAAACAGGGCTTGAGTCTTCTCGAACGCCAAAACAAGTTCGCTTTGGATCAAGTTAAAAATGATACCGTTGCGCGCTTACTCGATGAGTGCAAAGAATACTTTACAAGTATGAGTAGTGATGATTTCATTCGTATCGTTCAAGGCGCACTAGATCGCAACGATCAAACATTCAAACCACGTATCTTTGTGGAACAAAAACACTTTAAAGCAGTTCAAAAACACTTTGGTGCCAATTACCAAGTCCTTGAAGCACACAGTTTAACTTCAGGATTTGTACTTGCATATAAGACCTACGATATTAGTTTTGATGTAGATCAACTCTTCTCATATCGTCGCGATATCTTATCAAAGTGGGCTATGGCTCATCTTTACGAGGACACTCAAAATGTCTAATGCCTTTATTTTAGGCGTTATATCCAATGAGACCTTCCTACAATCGTATGAACTCGATCGCATTAAACGAAAATATGGCACAGTCCATGATGTTGATGATTTTATCTCAAACCAAAAACAAGACCTAAGAAATAATATGAAGCAATTAGGATTGGACTCCAAACATCTTGATTTGATGTTTGCGCGCGATGACTTTGCGTATAAGAGCGAAGCAGAAATGTTGAAATCAATTGCTCAATACAAAGGATCTAAGGCAGGCGAAAACTATGCTAAAACATTCATTGAAATGTACGATACTTTGAAGAAAGATCGTCCTCTAGATCTTGAACTTACATTTGATCAAGCGCTCATTGATGTGATGACGCCATATCGAACTGAGTTTGTGGAAGTGGATGGCATTCTTGCGTATCTGTTCTTCAAACTAATGGAACTTAAGAACATTCAAATTGCTCTTAAGGCTGATCGATATGGAATCGAAGCTGAAAAGAGGTTACGACAGATATGAAACTAGCGTATATTACATATGAACATGATATGATGGCGAGTCTTGGATTCAAAACATATCTATTAAAAGAAAACTTAGAGGACTTACTGAAGGGCTTCATCGACAAGGGTGTATTTATTGTCTATGTCTCATCAGAGGTCTATGAACGAAATACAAAAATGATTACGCAATACCAAATCGATCATGGCATGAACATTTGTGTCATGGGCGAAGCGGGTGCGAATCGAATGCAGGAGTTTGCGCAAGCAACCCTTGGTATTAAACTAAAGAAGAAGGAGGATGCCCATTGATCACAGGAACAATCATAAAAGTAGCGGGACCTTTAGTGGTCGCTAAAGACATCCCCAATGCGAAACTTTACGATACGGTACTCGTATCCAAGGAAGAACTTTTAGGGGAAATTATTGAAATGAGGGGGAATGAAGCCTCAATTCAAGTATATGAAGAAACTTCAGGTATTGGAATTGGCGCACCCGTTGTCTCACAAGAAAGACCTTTAAGTATTGAACTGGGTCCGGGTCTATTATCAACCATGATGGATGGTATTGGCCGCGACTTAGAGAAGTATGCACAGGCAAGTGGTCACTTCCTTACAAAGGGTGAGCGCATTGAAACTTTGGACAAAACAATTCTATGGGATTTCATCCCTATGGTTGAAGTGGGTGCCACTGTACAAGAAAATGATCGCCTGGGCTATGTCTTAGAAAATCATTTAAAGCATTATATCTTATCACCGTTTAACGGTGTGATTACCGAAATCAATAAGGGTGAATTTACAGTCGACCAAGATGTAGTGTTTATTGATTCCATCGGAGTTCCAATGAATCGTTATTGGCCTGTTCGTAAAGCACGAAAATATAAAGAAAAACACTTACCATCCGTACCTCTTATTACAGGGCAAAGAATTGTGGATACATTCTTCCCTGTAGCGAAAGGTGGAACTGCGTGTATTCCAGGACCCTTTGGTTCAGGAAAAACGGTAGTACAACACCAATTAGCGAAGTGGTCTGATTCTGATGTCGTTATATACATTGGCTGTGGTGAGCGAGGCAACGAAATGACGGATGTTCTAAACGAATTCCCTCAGATTGTTGATCCAATTACTAATGAGCCCTTAATGAATAAGATTTGTCTTATCGCTAACACTTCTAACATGCCTGTAGCGGCGCGTGAGGCGTCGATTTATACGGGAATGAGTGTAGCTGAGTATTATCGAGATATGGGTTATGATGTCTCACTAATGGCCGACTCAACGTCTCGTTGGGCTGAAGCGCTAAGAGAAATGAGTGGTCGACTCGAAGAAATGCCTGGAGATGAAGGCTATCCTGCATACCTTGGTTCGCGTTTAGCGGATGTTTACGAGCGAGCGGGAATTGTAAGTCTTTTAGGAAGTGACGATTATACTGGATCCATCACCATGATTGGTGCTGTATCACCAGCGGGCGGGGATTTAAACGAACCTGTAACACAATCAACACTTCGTGTTGCGAAGGTTTTCTGGGCACTGGATGCATCCCTAGCCTATGCTCGACACTTCCCAGCAATTAACTGGCATGAATCGTATTCACTATACCAAACGCGCGTTGATGAATACATGAAGTCGAATCATAATAAAAACTTTACCGTTTATCGACAAGATGCGATTGATCTTCTTCAGGAAGAACAACGCATTATGGAAGTTGTTCAATTGATTGGTAAGGATTCTTTGAGTGATGAGGAAATGTTGAAGCTTGAAGTTGCGCGTATGTTGCGTGAAGACTTCCTCCAACAAAACGCGTTCCAAGAAGAAGACACGTTCACGAGTCTTGAGAAACAAGTTAAAATGCTTGTCCTCATTATGGACTTCTATAAAGAGGCTACTGAAGCACTTGTTGAAGATCATATCTTCTTAAATGATATCTTACACATGGATACGGTATATGAGATTTCTCGTATGAAGTATGTAAGTGATGATCAGAGATTTGATGAAGTATTCATTCGAATCAGAAATGAATTTGACACATTGAAACAAGGAGGGGACGTTAATGAAAGAGTATAAAAATATATTAGAAGTTGTCGGTCCCTTATTGGTTGTTGATGGTGTTGACGATGCTACTTATGATGAAGAAGTTGAGATATTTGTAAACGAAACGGATTCTCGAGTAGGTAAAGTACTTGAAGTGAATGGTTCAAAAGCAGTTATTCAATTGTATGACTCTAATACAGGAATTGATCCACATCGTGCTCGCATTCGATTTAAAGGGAAACCCCTAAGTCTTAAGGTGAGTCAGGAAATGTTGGGTCGTATCTTTGATGGTAATGGTCAAGTTCGTGATAATGGACCGGCCTTACTATCCTATGAAATGCGTGATATCAACGGTTCTGTTATGAACCCTGTATTGCGTGCTTACCCGGATCAATTTATTCAGACGGGTGTATCATCCATTGATGCGCTGAATACTTTGGTTGTCGGACAAAAGCTTCCGATTTTCTCGGGTTCAGGATTACCGCATAATGAGCTTGCGACTCAAATCGCAGCTCAAGCGAATGTTAGTTCTTCCGACCTTGACTTTACGGTTGTGTTTTGTGCCATGGGTATTACGTATGAGGAAGCGCGTTTCTTCGAAGATTCATTCAAGAAGAATGGTGCTCTTGATCGAACGGTAATGTTCTTAAACCTTGCGAATGACCCTGCCATTGAGCGTATTTCTACGCCTCGTATGGCAATCACTGCAGCGGAATATCTAGCGTTTGAACTCGATAAAAACGTAATGTTAATCATGAGTGATATGACCTATTACTGTGAAGCACTAAGAGAAATCTCGGCTTCACGAAGAGAAATCCCGGGTCGAAGAGTGTATCCAGGTTACATGTATACAGACCTTGCGGGTCTGTATGAACGAGCTGGAAAACTTAAAGGTAAAGAAGGTTCAATTACAATGATTCCGATTCTTTCAATGCCTGAGGATGATAAAACGCATCCAATTCCTGACCTAACTGGTTATATTACTGAGGGACAAATCATCTTGGACCGAAGTCTTCATAAACGTGGCATTATGCCTCCGGTTGATGTTCTTCCATCATTATCTCGATTAAAAGATAAGGGAATTGGTGAAGGTAAGACTCGCCGTGATCATGCGGATGTTATGAACCAACTTTTCGCAGCCTATGCGAAAGGGAAAGAAACACTGGAGCTTGCTTCAATCTTAGGTGATGCGGCACTAACGCCTCTTGACTTATTGTATGCGGATTTTGCGCGTGAATTTGAAGTCTCTTTCATCAATCAAGGATTTGATGTCAACCGTGACATTGAATCATCACTTGATTTAGGATGGGACCTATTGGGGATACTTCCTCGAACTGAGTTGAAACGCGTTCGTGATACATTCTTAGATGAATTTTATGTGGCGCGTGATTCGTATGAAGGTTAATGCGAATCGAATGGCTCTGCGTGAGTTAAGACATCGATTAAGTGTTGCGACCAGAGGACACAGTCTTCTGAAGGACAAACAAGATGCTTTAATTCAACGTTTTATGGTTCTAAGTGAGAACTCACAGATCCTACGTCGTCAGGTTGACGCTCAGTTTGTGCGTGTTAACGATGCGTACAAATTAGCCTCACTTGAAAATGATGATGAGCTCTTACAGTATCATTTGAATCAAACGGAAACTCAGCTGAATGTTGTGCGTTCATATTCAAATGTATTGAGTCTTAAGATTCCGAATTATGAATTAAACATACCGGAATCCAACGTACTACCAGACACTCTATTTGGAATTCATTCACGCTTACTTGCGGTGAGTGAGGAATACGTTAGTCTTGCTCAGCGTCTTGTGCAACTTGCGCAAGAGGAGAATGCGTGTTTCGTATTGGGTGAAGAAATTAAAAAGACGCGTCGTCGTGTAAATGCTTTGGAGTTTAAAACAATTCCAGAGATGGAGCGCATGATTCGTTCCATTCAAATCCAAATCGATGACCAAGAGCGTGCTCAGTTGTCTCGTATTATTCAGGTTAAGTAAAACATAAGAGTTTGCGCTGATCAAAATCATCGCAAACTCTTTTTCTATGTAAATATTGTGATAAAAAAACTAGACAATTATTTGCCTAGTTTGGTCTCTAAATCAATAAGTTTCTCTTTTACACCGATGCCACCGGCGTAGCCTGTGAGTTTACCGTTAGTTCCAATGACTCTGTGACATGGAACAATGATCATGATGGGGTTTTTACCGCATGCACTGCCGATTGCGCGTGATGCATTGGGGTTTCCTAATGATGTTGCGAGTTCTTTGTATGTCCTTGTTTCTGAGTACGGTATTTTTTTCAGTTCATTCCATACTTTGATTTGATGGTCTGTTCCTTGTGGATCAAGTGGAATTGTAAAATCGGTACGCTTGTGGTCGAGGTATTCGTTAATTTCTTTGATGGTTTGTTTTGTGAGATTTGATTCTTCTGTGTTTACTGAATTCTTTTCATTGATTAATATTTTTGTGATTTTGTTGTTGGACTCATGGATTGTGATGGGACCAATTTTTGTTTGATAGGTATAGATGTACATCGTGTACCTCGCTTTCTTTGGTTCAATTATACACCAAAAGAAAAGAAGACGTGTGTCTTCTTACTTTGTGAGTTCAATGAATTGATCGATTCTTTCGACGACAACATCAAGGCTTGATTCCCAGAATGCTTGGTCTTCAACATCGATGTTTGCCATTTTAGCGACATCTTCACAGCTTGCTGTTGTAGTTGCACTGAGCAGTGCTTCGTATTGTGGTACGAATGCTTCGCCCTCTTTTTCGAATTTAGCGTAAAGTCCAAGTGCGAACAATCCACCAAATGCATAAGGGAAGTTATAGAATGATAGGCCGCTACTGTAGTAGTGTCCTTTATTAAGCCACATGTATGGGTGGAGAACATTTTGATCGAGTCCATCTCCATAAGTGTCTTTTTGTGCTTGGATCATAATTTCTTTTAGATCGTTTGCGAATAGGAATTCGCTATTTCTTCTTTCGAATACTTCTGTTTCGAATTTATAGCGTGATGATATATCAACAATGATTTGTGTGAGGTCTGATAGAGAGTTCTCGATGAGTACGAGTTGTTCTTCTTTATCAGCGTTCTTCAATGCAGCGTTGAATACGATGTTTTCGCAGAATGTTGATGCTGTTTCTGCAACGGGCATGGTGTAGCCTGTATTTAGGATTGAATGATCTTCGATTTTCTTTCCGTGGTACGCATGTCCCAATTCGTGGGCTAGTGTTACTACAGCGGAAGTTGAACCGTCGAAGTTTGTCATGACTCTTGATTGTTTTAATTGAGGTAGGTTCATACAGAATGCGCCGCCTCGTTTTCCTTCACGTGGAAGGAAGTCGATCCATTTGTCATCGTATGCGCGTGCTCCAAGATCACTGAGATCCTTTGAGAAGTCGCTGAAACTGTTTACGATGAGTTCGCGTGATTCTTCTACGGTATAGGTCTTTGGGTTTGATGTTTCAAACGGTGCAAAGAGGTCATACCATGGAAGACCATTTTCGTGTCCAAGTAGTTTTCCTTTATGTTTGAGGTAACGTCTGAATTCTGGTGTATATTTTTCGATTGCTCCCATAAGGGCATCGAGTGTTTTCTTGCTCATTCTTGAATCAACGAGTGTTTTATCGAGTGGTGATTCGTATTGTCTTAATTTTGAGACTTGGTTAACTTCACCTTTGATACTGTTGAGTGAGAAAGCGATGCTATCTTCAATTTTAGTGTAGATTTCAAGTTCTGCTTCATATGCTTCTTTACGAACATTTTGATCTGTGTCGTATGCGAAGTTTCTGAGTGATGTGATTGTATGTTTCTCTCCCTTGAAGTCAATTGTTGTGAGACTTGTAAGGTGTGAGTGGAGTCGGTTCCAGTTTGAACTTGCGTTGATTTGCATTTTAGAGAGTGCATCCTCAACATCTTCACTTAAGTTGTGTTGTGCTGTATCGAGTTCTTCTTGGAGGATGAATTCGTGTTCTTTAATAAGAGCACTTTCTGCCTTCCATGTTGGTAGATCATCTTTGTGTTTAACAAGGAACGTTTTGAATTGTGCTGATGGCTTTGATAAACCAGCCATAACATTTTGAAGTGCTCCCATGTGTTTACTGCTTTCAGTATCTGTTGCGTTTGTGGACATATTCAAATTAATGAATGCGCTCTGTGTTCTTAACTTCTTAGTAAGTTCACTTTCTTGGGTTAACCATGTTTCTAAATCTTCTTTTGAATTAAGTTTAGGGGCGAGTTTCGCGAGGAATTCTGCCTTTTGTTTTATATCATTGAAATCTTTCGCGAAGGATTCATCGTATCCTTCATAT